>CAZNHI010000011.1:0-17056 GCA_964572535.1 uncultured Dehalococcoidia bacterium | reverse complement strand
GACGTAGTCCTGGCGCAGCTCCTCCAGCATGGCCGAGCGGGTGAATCGGGCCAGGATGGCGCTCAACGCGAGGCCCAGGGCGATAGCCGGCAGGTACAGCTGCTCCAGGTTCTTCACGGGGTCTTGCCAGAAGTGGACGTATCCGACGGGTGTGGCGTAGCCCCACCATTTGGCAGGAAAGGTGATTAGCAGGGTCCCCACCCAGAAGCTAGGCATGCTGAGCCAGCCAATAGCTAACCCCCGCAGGATCACGTCTGGTATCTTGTCCTGCTTGAGGGCCGAGTAAACACCGATGGGCACACCGACCCCAAACGCGAAGGCGATGCTGAGAATCGCCAGCTCCAGGGTTGTTTCTGTGCGCTGTTGGATCTCTTGGCGTACCGGACGCTTGGTGATGATTGAATTGCCGAAATCGCCTGTCAGAGCACCGCCGACCCAGTAGAAGTACTGCGTCACCGCGGGCTTATCGAGCTTGAGTTCGTGTTTGAGGCTGTTGCACTGCTCTTCGGCGGGTCGAGGTATCTGGAGGACGATTTGGCAAATATCGCCGGGAATAACACGCACGCCGCCGAAGATCAGGATGCTCGCGACGAACAGGACCGGGATGCTGAGGAGCAGCCGCCTGAGTATGTATAGGCCCATGTTCCTCCGGTCTGAGACCTTCGCTGCGTGAAGATACGATCTCGGGCTGGATAGCGGGAATAACATACAACTCCCCGGATCGGCTCCTGTCTGCACAGGAGACCGACCCAGGGAGAGTTGGTTAAGGCACGGGTCCGGCTACTTGTCGAACCACCAGTACTTCATGTAGGCGAGCGCGCCCTGGTAAGCCTCCGCACCGGGTTGTGCGTTCTTCAGCGATGGGTCTGCGAACCAGTTGTTGGTCCAGGTGTGGTTGACGATCGCGTATTGCTGCTCGGCCATGATGTCTTCGATCTGGCGGAACGTGGCAACGCGCTCTTCCTTGACGAACTGTCCCATCTGCTTGTTGAGCAGTACGTCGAGGGCCGGGTTGTCGATATAGCTCCGGTTTACGGTCGGCGGCTGGTGGGGCTGGCCGGCCCAGGAAAGCTGCATCGTCAGCCACATGCCGATCTCCGCCTGGCCGCCGACGACGTTGGGGAACCAGGTCATGTCGTCGTAGTTGCCGATCCAGGCGCCGCTGGCGATCTGCGGGTGCGTCATCTCGATCGACTCGGCGTCCACGAGGCCCGCGTTCTTCCAGCCTGTCTTGATCAGGGTGAATTGCTCAACCCACTTTGGTCCGATGACCGTAGCGTTCCAGTGGGGGACCTTGATCTTGATCGGCAGCGTGACGTTGGCGGCGGTCATCAGTTTCTTCGCCTCAGCGATGTCGAAGTTCCAGAACTTGGCGTTGACGCCCAGATCCTTGGGCTCACGGAAGCCCCAACTCTTGCCTGTCCAGGAGAGGTACTGGTCCGCCCGGCCCTCGCCCTGGGTGTTGGCCTGGGCGATTGACTTGCGGTCGATAGCCATGCTGAGCGCCTGGCGCACACGCGGGTCATTCCACGGCGCCTTGTCCGTGCGCATGTTGAGCGCGCCGGCCGCGGCGTCGTAGGTCCACATCTGCAGGTCAGGACGCGCCTTCTTGATGCGGTCCCTGTCGGACTCGCCGTACCAGTAAGAGAACTGGACGTTTTTGCCGATGACGTCGGCGATCTTCTTCTCCTGGTCGGCGTCGCCGGTGCGGACGATCTCGTCGAAGTAGGGGTATGGCTGGGTGTGGTAGTTCGGGTTGCGCTTGAAGGTTGATTGGGTGGGCGGGCTGTAAGAGTCGAAGAGGTAAGGCCCGCTGCCCATGAGCTTCTTGGTGGCATCCGGCCCGGACTGGAATGCCTTCGACATAATGTCTCCGACGCCCAGCCCCTGCAGGCTCAGGTGCTGCTGCAGGTCGGCGAAGGGGAACTTGGTCGATATGGTTACTGTTTTGGGGTCGGTTGCGTCGACCTTGTCCAACCACCACATGACGAAGCCCCAGGCGGAGTCTTTGCTGGTGGCCAGGGTCTCGAGGCTCCACTTGACGTCCTCGGAGGTGACGGGAGTGCCATCGTGGAATTTCGCGTCTTTCAACTTGAGTGTGTACTTGAGCTTGTCCGGTGAAATCTCCGGCAAGGCCACGGCCAGGAGGGGCTGTACGCCTTTGTCTGTGCCCGGGAAGGCGGGAGTGCCGGAACGGGTCTCCAGCAATCCCTCGTGGGTGAGGCCGGAGAACTGCCGTAGGCTGTAGTCGCCGAACTTGATCAGGTCCAGGCTGCCGCCGATGTCGCCGTAGCCCTGCCAGACCAGCTTGCCTCCACGCTTGCCCTTGGTGGGGTCCAGAGCCTGTCCGGAGGTGCCGGACGGGGAGGAGGTCGATGGCTCCTTGTCATCGTCTCCGCCGCAGGCCGCAATGAAGGCCGCCGCGGCCGCGGTGCCTCCCGTCGCGGCCAGTATCCGCCTCCGACTGATGCGGTGCTCAAGTGTCCTGTTCCAATAGCCTTGTTGCTCTGCCATAGCTTGAACCTTCCTTTTCTCAAGAGGGCGCTCCCCCGCCGCGTGACCAGAGTAAGTTTGGGGACCAGTAATGGTCTGACCAGCGGCGCGCCGCCAACAAATGTAGCGTCTACGAATCGACGCTGGCTTGAGGCTATGGCCTGGGACGCAGAGTGTCAACACTTCGCCGTAGACGTTGCGTTATACGCGACATATTTCGTCCGTGTGAGACTCCTGCAACCAATAGGAAACGCAGAGTTCTCACGATACTAACCGTCCAGTAATCGCGCGGTCACGAGTTCGTAACGATGCGCACGCAGAGTCGAAGTAGGCAAATCGACTCTGGAGGTGCCCGCTGGACATCGAAGCGATCAAGCGTGAAAAAGACGGACTCGACGTCCTCGATGACATCTACCGGTACGCGCGGGAAGGCTTTGATGCGATCCCTGACGACGACTTCGAGCGCTTGAAGTGGTACGGCCTCTTCCGTCGCAAGCAGACGCCCGGCTTCTTCATGATGCGGCTGCGCCTGCCGAACGGCATCTTGAGCGCGGCCCAGATGGCAGGCATCGGCAGGCTTGCCAACCAGTACGGTCGTGGCAGCGTCGATATCACGACGCGCCAGAACCTGCAGCTACGTTGGATCAGAATCGAAGACGTACCCGAGATTTTTGGCGCGCTGGAGGCGCTGGGAATCCGTCATCTGCAGCCCGGGATGGACAACATCCGCAACGTCACAGGCTGTCCCGCGGCGGGGCTTGATCCGGACGAGCTAATCGACGCGTCCGGCCTGGCGCTGGCGATCCAGGATTCGATCATCGGGCGCAAGGACTACAGCAATCTGCCGCGCAAGTTCAATATCAGCATCAGTGGCTGCCGGCACGACTGTGCGCTGTCCCAGACTCACGACCTGGGTCTGACGCCCGCGACCAGGGAGGGCGTCGTTGGTTTCAACGTGCGCGCGGGCGGCGCCATGGGCGGGCGCTCCACGCATCTCTCGTGGGACCTCGACGTGTTCGTTGCGCCGAGCGAGGTGGTGTCCCTCTGCCAGGCCGTGCTCAGCACCTTCCGCGATGAGGGCTCGAGAGAGAACCGGCTGCAGGCACGTCTCAAGTGGCTGGTCGAGTCCTGGGGCGTCGAGCGCTTTCGTGCCGAGATCGAGAGACGCCTCGGTTCCTGCCTGCGCCGGGCCGGCCGCGACGAGGTCTGGGACTACGGCGGCGACCATCTCGGCGTGCACCCGCAGAAGCATTCCGGCGTCTCCTACGTCGGCCTCACGGTGCCCGTGGGCCGAACGAACGGTGACGACCTGGTGGAGATTGCGCGCCTGGCCGAGAGCTACGGCTCGGGCGAGCTGCGACTGACCAACGACCAGAACGTGCTGATCGTCAACGTACGCGGAGGCGTGCTTGCCGCTCTGCTCGCTGAGCCGCTGGTCCAGCGCTACACGCCGCATCCGGACGCCTTCCAGCGGCGCCTGGTCTCGTGCACGGGCAAGGACTTCTGTCACTACTCGCTGATCGATACAAAGGGGCGTGCGCTCGAAGTCGCGGAACAGCTGCAGGTGCTGCTGCCGGAGGCGCTGTCGCTGCGCATGCACTGGTCCGGCTGCCCCCACGCCTGCGGGCTGCACCATATCGCGGATATAGGCTTCCAGGCCTCCCGCGTGCGCATCAATGGGGAGATCGTAGACGCGGCAGACGTGTTCGTGGGCGGCAAGCTGGGTAAAGACGCGAGACTGGCCACCAAGGTCATGGAGGGCGTGCCGTTGAGCGAGCTGGCGGAGCGTCTGGCGCCAGTGGTCAGCGCGTTGAGCAGGCCGGGCCGGGAAGTGGTGGAGGCGGCTGGCTGATGGGTCACTTCAAGGGCTTCATGACCTCTGGCAACCCGCGCTCTCTGTTCTCGGCGTTCCTTTACTTCGACACAAGCTTCATGGTCTGGGTGATCCTCGGCGCGCTGGGCAATTTCGTGGCCGCGGAGATGGGCCTCAGCGGTACCCAGAAGGGCTTGATGACGGCGCTACCCATCCTGAGCGGAGCGCTGCTGCGCCTGCCGATGGGCATTGCCGCCGACCGTTTTGGCAGCCGGCCGGTAGGCATCGCCGGCCTTTCGATCACGCTGCTGCCCCTGGGAGTGGGCTGGCTCTTGGCCGATTCTCTGGAGGTTGTATATCTGGTTGGCATTTTGCTGGGCGTGGCGGGCGCCAGCTTCGCGGTGGCGTTGCCGCTGGCCAGCCGGTGGTACCCGCCGGAGCACCAGGGCCTGGCGTTGGGCATCGCCGGCGCCGGCAACAGCGGCACGGTCTTCGCTTCGCTGTTCGCGCCTCGGCTGGCGGAGGCATTCGGCTGGCAGGCGGTGTTCGGCCTTGCCATGTTGCCGATTCTGTTAACGCTGGTGGTCTTTACGTTGATGGCGAAGGATCATCCCGGCCCCAGGACCAGGGTCAATCCAATCGACTACCTGCGCATCTTGCGGGAGCGGGACTCGCTGCGCTTCTGTCTCTTCTACAGCGTCACGTTTGGCGGCTTCGTAGGTCTCGCAACCTACCTGGCGATCTTCTTCAAGGATCAGTACGGAGTGACCAAGGTTACGGCCGGCGATCTGACGGCGCTTTGCGTCTTCGCCGGCAGCTTCGCTCGGCCCCTGGGAGGCCTGCTGGCCGACCGCTTCGGCGGCATCCGCGTCCTGCTGTTCCTGCTGGCGACGACGGGGGCTGTGGCGCTGGCGCTGAGCAGTCTGCCCGTCCTGCCGATGGCGCTGGCGCTGTTCTTTGTGGTCATGGCTCTGCTGGGTATGGGCAACGGGGCCGTCTTTCAGCTTGTCCCCCAGCGGTTCGCCGGCCAGATCGGCGTGATGACCGGTCTGGTCGGGTTCGCGGGCGGCGTCGGCGGCTTCGCGCTGCCCTTCCTACTGGGTTTCCTCAAGGACACAACGGGTAGCTACACCGCCGGGTTCGCCGTATTCGGCGCCGTTGCGGTGCTGGCCGCGACGCAGTTGCTAGCGGCGCAGCTGGTGTGGCAGCGCACGTGGGCGCCGAGGGGCAGCGCCGCGCGCAACGGTCGCGCCGAGTCGCTCACGTCAGTCCCCGCAGAGTCGTGATCGAAAACGGCAGCGTCCGCTCCATCTGTCCCTACTGCGCCACCGGCTGCGGCCTGATCGTCGAGGTCAGGAACGGAGTTGTGAAGTCGGTGAAGGGCGATAAGAGCCACGCTTCGAACTTCGGGGCGCTGTGTCGCAAGGGTGCGCTGCTGAACGAGGTGCTGGACACGCCGGACCGCCTGCTCTACCCGCAGGTGCGGGAGTCCCTGGACGAGCCGTTTCGCCGCGTCAGCTGGGATGAGGCGCTCGACCTCGTGGCGCGACGCTTCTCCTCAGTAATCGAGCGGGGCGGGCCCGACAGCGTCGCTTTCTACGGCTCCGGCCAGCTGCCGACCGAGGATTACTACCTGCTGGGCAAGCTGGCCAAGGGCTTCATGGGAACCAACAACCAGGACACGAACTCGCGGCTGTGCATGACCAGCGCTAGCGCCGCCTACGCGCTGGCGTTCGGCGCGGACGGCCCGCCATCGTCGTACTCGGACATCGAGGCGGCCGACTGCTTCCTGATCCTCGGCGCCAACATTGAAGCCTGCCATCCGGTGCTATTCAAGCGCATCGAGGAGCGCAAGCGCCGGGATAAGAACGTCAGGGTGATTGTCATCGATCCTCGGCGTACCGCCACCTCGCGTATTGCCGACCTGCACCTCTCGGTACGGCCGGGTGCGGACGTGGCGCTGCTCAATTCGATCCTGAGGGAGATCGTCCTCGAAGGCCTGGCGGACCCGGAGTTCATTGCGAGTCACACCGAGGGCTGGAGCGGCGTCGCCGGGGCGATCCAGGGCTGTACGGCGGAGCGCGTGGCGCAACTCTGCGGCGTCGACGCGGAGGACATACGCGAGGCGGCGTTGATTTACGGCCGTTCGAAGAGGGCTCTCAGCCTCTGGAGCATGGGCGCGAACCAGAGCGTGGCGGGTGTCGATAAGAACCTGGCGCTGATCAACCTGGCGCTGGCGACGGGCAACATCGGCAGGCCGGGAAGCGGTCCCTTCTCGCTGACCGGACAGCCCAACGCCATGGGTGGTCGCGAGGCAGGCGGCCTGTCACACACGCTGCCGGGGCATCGCGTTGTGGCCGATCCGGAGCACCGGCGGGAGATGGAAGTGTTCTGGGGTGTGCCCGCGGGCCGGATTTCGTCCAAGCCCGGCCTCACAGCGGTGGAGATGTTCGAGGCGATACACGAGGGCTCGGTGAAGGCAGCCTGGATTGTGGCGACGAACCCGGTGGCCTCGATGCCGAATTCGGAGCGGGTGCGGCAGGCCCTGGCGAAGGCCGAGCTGGTGGTGGTGCAGGACGCATATCACCCGACCGAGACGACAGAAATGGCGCACGTGCTGCTGCCGGCGGCGCAGTGGTCGGAGCGCGCGGGCACCATGACCAACGCGGAGCGCAGAGTTTGCGTGCTGGAGCAGGCGGGCCGTGCGCCGGGCGAGGCGCTGCCCGACTGGCAGGTCTTCTGCCGGTTCGCGGCGCGCATGGGCTTCGGTGAGGCCTTCGCGTACGGCGATGTTGAGGAGATTTTCGAGGAGTTCAAGCAGACGACGCGCGATCGGGACCTGGACATGACGGGCATGACGTACGAGCTGCTGCGGGCGACCAATGGCCTGCAGTGGCCGGCGCCGCTGGGCCGCAGAGGCGGCTCGCGCCGTCTTTACGCCGACCGCGTCTTCGCGACAGTGTCGGGGCGGGCGCGATTCCACGCGGTCGAAAACAGGCCTCCGGCAGAGCCGCCGGACGCCGAGTTCCCCTACGTCCTGACTACCGGCCGGGTCAAGGACCAGTGGCACACGCGTACTCGTACCGGCAAAGTGCGCAAGCTTAATGCGAGCGAGCCGGAGCCCTTCGTTGAGGTGAACAGGAGCGACGCTCGCGGCCTCGCGCTCGATTCCGGCAGCATGGTCGAGCTGCGCTCCCGGCGCGGCGTAGCAAGACTACCGGTCCGCGTTAGCGACTCGATCAGGCGGGGTGTGGTCTTCGTGCCGTTCCATTGGGCGCGCCTCTGGGACGAGGCTGGCGACGTAAACGCGCTCACGTCCGGCGCGTTCGACGCGCTATCCAAGGAACCGGAGCTCAAGCATTGCGCGGTGGCCCTCAGGGCTGTGTAGGCAGGGACACGATGCTGTCATAATGGGAGCCTCAAGGCTCCACGACGAAGCGGCTACTGTCGCTGCGCCCAAAGACCTCCGGGAAGTAAGTCTCCTCAACGTGCGAGGGCGCGACAAAGAAATCTCCCGGCGTTGTAGCGCGCGCATAATAGATGAACTCGTAGACGCCTTTAGCCAGGCGTTCGGCGCTCAGACGGACCCGGTCATCCAGCAAGTCGGACTGCTGCCAGGGGTCGTAATACCAGCGGAACCAGGGTGCATAGTACTGAAGATCGTCCGGCCGATTCGCTTCCGCCAGCTCAGCCGCGAGTTGAGACCTGAGCGCCGGCTCCACAATGTCCAGGTCGGGGTCGATCGGCTCCAGGCCCGCCGGCAGGAAGTCTTCCACCACCACGTAATTGCGGTCGGCAGGCAGCATTACCGTCATCCTCACTCGGACGACGTCGCCGATGTGCGCCGAGGATACCGGCGTCTCAGCGTCATCCAGCAGCGAGTACACGTGCGAGATCGCGAAGCCGCGGTTCAGGGCTGTGATCTCTGTCGCCGGAGTGACGTACCGCAGGTTTACCGTGTAGTACATCCTCCCTTTTCGTCTGTAATCCCGCGCCAGCTCCAGCGTGCTTGGCTGGCCCGCAGTCAGTTTCGTGATCGGCAGCTCTACCGACTTGATTTCGACGGCGCCTGTCGCGCTGAGATGCCCGCCGAGCAACTCGGCATCATCCAGGCGTACTGCATAACTGAAGTCGGCGCCTCGTTCCCCGGTCAGGGCGACGAAGCTCGAGAGGGAAACGATAGCCTGAGCGCGCTCGAGGCTGGTCCTGCAGACACCGGTGTTCAGCGAGATCACCAGCCAGCGGGCCGTCTCCTCGATAAGCGGATGCTTGCCGTCCACCGTGGCGATCGCCTGCAAGACGAGGGCAGTGGTCCGCGGCCCCGACTGGGTTAGCGAGCCAATGCGCGCGTCCTCCCAGTGGTTGCCGTTAGCGCTGGGGATGACGTTGGTCGCCAGGTCGTTGAGCAGGATCTGGACGCCGGCATCCTCCTTGTCCAGCCCTGCCTCGGCGAAACCTAGCAGCAAGTAGGCGCGGGCCCAGTTCGCCAGGTTGCGGCGGTCCTGCTCCAGCACGGCGCGCATCGTCGATAGCGCCGTGACCTGCCGGCCTGCCGCTGCCAGCGAGTAGAGCAGATAAGCCTTCATGTTTGGGTCGGCGGGATCTTGCACGTCGCGGAAGCGCTGGACGAAGCTGTTAACGTACTCAAGCGATCTCTCCAGCACAGGGCCGCTCACGTCATGTCCCGCGTCCTTCCAGGCGCCCAGGGCCTGCAAGACCCAGCCGGTGACCTGCGGGTCGCTGGAGACGCAGACCCTGCACCACGGCCAACCGCCGTCACCCCTCTGCAGCGAGATCAGAGAGGCAACATCGCTGCTCAGCTGAGTCTCGCTAAATGGCAAAGTCGCCCCGGGCTCAGCTTTCGCCGCGGCCAATGTCGCGATCACCCGGCTGGCGATCCGCTCCGTCGATTCATGTGGCGTGGGATAGAACTCGCCCACCTGCTTGGCCACCGACCCGGTCAGCGACGCCTGCACACCGACGTAGAGCGACCCGTTGCCTTCAGATTGGATTGTGTAGGCAGGAATGTAGATCGTCTCAGTGACCTGCTCGTCCGTAACCACGCCGCCCGTCGCGGTTGTCTCCGGAGTGACGTCCAGGTAGATCGGTAATTGCTGCAGCACAGCATCCTCAAGGTCGTCGCCCGCCCGCGCGGTCATCTTCAGGCTCGCGGTTCCTTCCTGAGAGACGGTTGCCGGCCAGGCGACTTCCTGCGAAGACCCCGGGGCGATGATCAGCGTCTGCTCCAGAGGTTCCGTCACCTGAACCCCCTCGGCCTCGAGGGAGACGGAGACCTCCTGGCTCTCGCGGGTTGCGTTGCGCACGAGCGCGCGCAGGCTCACGTTATCGCCGACCCTCAGGAAGCGCGGCAGCGCCGGCCGAATCAGCAGCGGCTGCGTGGAGACCAGCTCGTTCGTGGCCTCTCCCACCAGGATGTCTCCACTGATGCCCAGGACCTGCATGCGCCACGTGGTCAGGTTGTCCGGCATCTTCACGTCGACAGATGCCCTGCCCTTGTCGTCAGTCACCAGCTGGGCTTCCCAGTACGCCGTATTGCGAAACTCCTGTCTCAGGCGCGGATCGTCCAAGCCGCCGCCGCCTTTACCCCCGGTGCTCGCTTCCGAGATCACGTCGTTCGAGCGATCGACCGACACTGAAAGCGACGAAGCCGTGGTAACTCCGAGGCCGCGCTCGAACCAGAAGGCGCGCAGGCCGGTGATCGTGCGTTCGTTGGTGAGCGATAGGACAGCCTTATCGACCACCGCGATTGCCAACTCTGAGCGGACGCCCCGGCCCTTGCTGTCCTTGACCTCGATGTCGTAACGCACCGTCTCGCCCGGCTCGGCCTGGTCGACGCTCGGCGTGATCTTGATGTCCAGCAGCCGCAAATCCGTCGAAACCATGAGCTGCACGTAGCCGACTTTGTAGCGAGGGGTCGGGTCTTCGGCGGTCGGCGGACGGTAGAGCACGACGCTGACAAACACGTCCGGAACCGCGATGTCCTCGATGGGGATCTGGATTCGTTCGCTGTTCGTGGCGAAGCGCCGCACCTCTCTCTCGATCAGCTTGCCCCGTTCGACGGTCACCAGGCCGATGGCGCCCTCGAAAGGCGCGGGCACCAGGATCACAGCCGTGTCTCCCACCACGTATTGCTCTTTGTCTGCGATCAGCTCCAGCGTGTCGTCGTTGGTGATTCGCCAGCTCGCGAACTGCCTGCTCGACGTCCAGAGGTACGACGCCGAGCGCGAGACGCGGCCCTGAGGGTCGGTGATCTCCGCCACGAGCCTCAAGGTGCCGGACGTTTCCGGCGTGTAGCTGACGCTGCCTTCGCCGGCAGAGTTGGTCGTGGCGGTCAGCGTGGCAATCAGCGTGTCTTGCGGTTCGCTGCGATAGCGCCTCGCACCGTTAGGTGTCTGCTCCTTGGTGGTGATCCACTCCCGTTTGTAGACGTTAACGGTGATCTGCTGGTTGGCCACCGGCTTGCCATCAACGTCCACGGAAACGAGTTCCAGCACCGATGCTTCGCCGCTCTGCGCGATGTACTCCTGCGGCCTGATGCCGGCGTACAGCGAGGCGGGGTGCACCAGCACGGTCGCAGAGCCTCCCACCACCTGCCCCGTGGCGTCCAGCACTCCCGCCGACACCTGGTAGCTCTGAGTCCCCTCGTTGCCTTCGATGAGGGCCGGGACCTCTACTCTGGCCACGCCGCTGGCATCCGTGGTCAGGCTGCCGGACCCGCGCTTCGGCTGCGCGAAGACCGTTGACTGGCGGAAGTAGTCATAGTCCGAGAACGAGAAGCGTTCATAGCCTTCGAATCGCAGCCCCGTTGGCGTGCTGTTGGCGGTCCAATCGACCTTCGCACCCTCTACGGCACCGCCGAAGTAGAAGGTAGCCTCGAAGTCGACGGCGATGTTCTCGCCGCTGATGTAGTCGGTCTCCAAGGCGGTAGCCTGCACCTGGAACTCCGGCCGGCGGAACTGCGCCACCAGGAAGGACGTGCCGGTGATGAAGTCAGTGCGCCGGGTATCTCGCAGGTATGTCAGGCTCATGCCGTAGTCGCCCGTCGCGGCGTCCTCCGGCAGAGTGAATGACCCCGCGAACGTCCCGAACTCGTTCAGCTTTACGTCCGCTGACAGCAGCTCCTTGCCCTGGGAGTCCTCGACCTTCAGCTTGAGGCCGGTGGCATCCTCGGGCACGCTGTACACGGCGTCGTCATCGTCGCGCACCACGCCTTTGTAGTAGACCTCTTCGCCTGTCCGGTAGATCGGGCGCTCCGTGTAGATGTGCCCGACGTACACGCGCTCGAAGGTCTCTGACGGCAGGTTGAATTCGTAGGTCTGTGTGCCGTATTGCCATCCCGTGTAGCCAACGCCGTATCTCCCGCTCGACGCCGTCTCAACCAGGTACTGGGAATCGCCGCTGCCGCTGGAAAATCGTTCCTCGGTGCCGGGTATCGGGAACACGGCAAGCCCGCTGGCGTCCGTTGCGGCCGTGCCCGCGGCGCCGGAGAGACCGGGACCCGTTGCCGTTAGCGTCAGGTTGGCCAGCGGCTCACCTGTTGCCAGGTCTAGCGCCCAGATCAGCAGCTCGTTAAACGAAGTCTTCGTAACCAGCGCAGTGTCGACGACGCTGAAAGCCAGGTCCGTACCGAACGGTGAATCCGAGCGGACGAGATAGTCGCCTCTGGGCAGCGGGCCACCGTTATGCGAGAGCGACGTGGACTTGAGCGCCACTTCGTTGAGCGGGCCGCTGGAGTCCTCCGTCCACACGGCGAGCGGCGCTTGTGATGGGATGAAGGCGTCGCGTCCCTGGCGTCGTATGAAGTTGTCGCGCTGGATACCGCGCATCTCAATGCGGGTCAGCGGATACAGGGTGAAGGTCACTTCCGGCGTATTGATCGCGTGGTAGTAGAGCACCGGCTCACTTGCTGATGAGTACGTGGCCACGGCGTTCGGGATTGCGTAGGTGACGGATGGCTCTCGCTGGCCTGTGGTGAAGCTGAATGAAAACGGCGGCAGTGGCTGTCCGTAGCGGTCCGTGATGCCCGCCGAGAGCGTCACCGTATAGGACGTAGAGGCCTCGAAGGACACGCCGACCGATAGCCTCAGCTCGTCCTGGGTGAGGCCGTAGAAGAGATCGTCGTCCTTGAACGAGCTGATCGCCAAGCGCCCGTCGAACGACTCCTCGTCCATCGGATTACTGAACTCGATGTTGACGGAGTATCGTTGCGTGTCCGTCGCCCCGCTCGCCGGCGCCGTCCAGGCCACTCTCGGTAATCCCACCGTCTCGAACAGGATGCGCTGCTCCGTCGCCGTCTCGCCGCCGTTGGCGCCGTCCAGGCCGGCCGGGACGATCAACTCAAAGCGCGTGCTCAGACTCAGGTTGTTGGCCGGATCAAACGTTGCGACGCTGGAGTCCGCGGACCAGGTGAAGCTGCCGGGTATCGTCGGGCCGCCGGAAGCCGTCAAGCGCACGCCGGCTTCTACAGAACTGCGGCTCATCGGCTGGTTGAACTCCAGCACGACGGCCTGGTCGGGTCCCACAAACTGTGTGTTGCGGTCGGGTGTGATCCCTACCAGCGCCGGGCCGTAGCTGGTGAAGCTCCAGACGTAGTCCTCAGAAAGAACGCCGTCCAGCTCCTCGGAGAGTTCGGCGGCGACGCGGGCCTCGTAAGTCGTGTTCGGGCGAAGAGCGCCCGGGTCCGGGACAAAGCGGTAGAGGGCGGTGTTGAGCCACTCGCCGCGGCCCGATAGCGGCGGCGTGAAGCTCAGCACGGTTCCCTGCGGCTGCTCGCTGAGTACGGTGAGAGGCGCCACAGAGCGGCTGAACTGGACCAGCACCTGTACGCCATCCGGCACTTCGAAGTCGTCAGGGGCCGGAACAACGTTGACCACGTCCAACGGCTCGCCCGTTGTGAACGTCCGTGAGACCGTGCGGAAGTGACCGGCATCCTCCTGCGCCGGGACGGTGATTGTGTACTCGTGGCCGCGCAACAGCCCCGGGTACGCAGGCTGGAATGCGATCGTGCGCTCCGTCAGCCAGACATAGGTGCCGTCCACAGGCGGCTCCAGGCGAATCAGGTTCGTGCCGTTTTGTTCTAGCGGCGCCCTCGTGAAAGTGACCTTTATCGGTGCCAGGCGGGGCACCTCGTCGCCTTCTGGCAAGACCGTGAAGACCAGGGGCTCGCGCGGCGCCTGTCGCTGGAAGACGACGCTATCGTCCTCGTGGATCGCAATGAAGAAGCCCAGCGTGGCCACGAGCATGATCGCGACCAGCACGCGGAAGTCTTGCAGCGCGGCCGTCGTCGTATTGACGGCGGTGTTATCCAACCTCACCGTCGCACCTCGAACCGGGACGTGGCGCTAATCACCCGGCCATCGCTCAGCACCGCCCGCACCTCGAGCAGATGCGGCCCGGCGACGAGGTGCCAGACCGTCGACGCCGAACTCGGAGACACGACCGCTGCCAGCGTCCCGTCGACGAGGAACTCGACTCTCTGGGTGCCCGAGGGAGGAGACGCTTTGAGGAGGACGGATTGAGACGCCAGCTCAGGTGACAGGAACAGCACGCTGCCGGGCCCAGGCTGGACCAGGAACGCCGAGCCGCCAAGGCCAGCTCCCTGCCCAAGTTCGAGGCCTGCAGCCATCGCCCAGGAGCGTGCTTCGTCCGGGGGATTGACCACGAGGCGTCCGGAAGCGTCTCGCGCGTAGTACGTTTCTGTGTCGACGGGCTCGCTGCGTGCGACGAACCATTCCTGCGTCGGAGTCGGACAGAACGGGCCTGGCAGCAGGCCTGTAGGTGCGCAGACTGTCACCCGGGACAGGCCTTGAGGAGGCTCCGGCCAGTGAGACGTGAGGCCAGTCATTGCTGCTTCCATGACGCCATGCCAGATCGGGCCGGCGCCTTGGATGCCGGAGATGTTGCGCATAGGCGTGTTGTCGGCGTTGCCAACCCAAACACCGACAGCGCGCTCCGGAGTGAAGCCCAGAGTCCAATTGTCGCGTGACTCCGTGGTCGTGCCAGTTTTTACGGCGGCCGGGTAGGCGAGACGAAGTGTCGGTGCGTAGCCAAATCCCAGCTCACGCGCCTCGCTGTCCGAGAGGATGTCGGCGAGGACGAAGGCGTGTTGTTCCGAGAGCACGCGGACAGGTTGAGGCGCCGTGTGTTCGTACAAGATGGACCCGTCGGCGTCCAGGATTCGCTCGATGGCGTAGGGCGAATGCAGCAGGCCTTCGTTAGCAAGCGTCGCATAGGCGCTGGTGAGGTCGAGTAGCGTGACCTCGCCGCCACCCAGGGTCAGGGCGAGACCGTACACCTCGACGTCTGTCAGCGTTTCAAGGCCGAAGCGGTGCGCCATCTCCAGGAACGTGTCGATCCCGATTTCGTCGAGGGTGCGGACGGCGGGCACGTTGAGCGACGAAGCGAGGGCAACACGCAACGAAACCGGCCCGTGGAACCGCCGATCGTAGTTCAAGGGCTGATAGAGGCTACCATCGGCGTCGAAGTTGGTCTGGACGTCGAGAAGCATCGAGGCGGCGGTGAACCCCTTCTCCAGGGCTACCGCGTAGAGGAACGGCTTGAGGGCGGACCCCGGTTGCCTCGGAACGAGCGCCATGTTGATCTGACCGCTCGCTGATTCATCCTGGAAGGCGGCGCTACCCACCATCGCCAGGACTTGCCCCGAAGACGGCTCCAGTACCACCACGGCCGCGTTGCCCACGTCCTTGTCCTCGAGCGCGGCGAGCTGAAACGCGACCTGGCGTTCGGCGTCGCTCTGAAGCCCGGAGTCGAGGGTGGTTTCTATGACCAGGCCACGGCGGCTTTCGAGGTCAGGGCCGATACGGGCGAGCTCGGCCATGACGTACTGGACGAAGTGCGGTGCGACGGCCTGCGACGGAGCCTTGACGAACTCGAGCTTCTCCGACGCCGCGGCATTGGCCTCTCGACCGGAAATGCGCCCCGTGTCTTCCAGCCGGCGAAGCACATATCTCTGCCGCTCGGTGACCTCGGGGGAATCGACGGACTCTCCCATCTCGACGGGCCGCTGAGGGAGTCCGGCCAGAAAAGCCGCCTGCGCCAGATCCAGGTGGGCGGCGCTCACGCCGAAATAGAGCCGGGCAGCGGCCTCAACGCCGTAGGCACCCCGCCCGTAGTAAATCTCGTTGAGGTACAGCGAGAGGATCTCATCCTTCGAATAGCGGGCTTCAAGCTGCAGAGCGATCAGCGCCTCCCTGGCCTTGCGTTCGAGCAGCGGCGTCGAGTCATCGATATAGAGCCGGCGGGCAAGTTGCTGCGTCAGTGTGGAAGCTCCGGACCGCTGAAACGGCAGCTGGATGATCGCCCGCCCGATTGCGAACGGGTCGATGCCTCCGTGACTGCGAAAACGCTGGTCCTCGGCCGCAATCGTCGCCTGCAGCAGGACTGGGGCGATTTCGTCCAGGGCGACGGGAATGCGCAGGCCGTCCCCCGTTTCGCGCTGCAAGACGACGCCGTGGGCATCGATCACGACCGATCCTGGCAGCTGAGTTCGCATGAACGGGGACTCGAGCGGAGCGACTCGGACGTATACGGCAAGGAGTGCCACCGGCACGACCCCCAACGCGCCGGCCAGCAGCGCCGAGCGCAGCCAGCGCTTCGCAAAGGCGTAACGCTTCCGGTAAAACGTGAGGCAGATCAGGCCTTCGAGGGCGGTGGCGACGACGAGGAGCCAAACAAGAGCCACTGGGGGTACCTGTCTCGAGGTTCGGCTGAGAGACCCCCAGAGGATAGCGCAATGTATGTCAGCGTAGCTATTCGTAGGGGAGCGAAGAAGTGAAGTTCATCGCCATTTCGGAGCTGGCTCTCGTAGGGGCAGGCCTCTGGCGAGCCTCCTGCACGCTGTCCTCATACTGTCGGGTCGCTCCTACCCTAATGCCCCCCGGCGCTTCCGCTCATCTCCCGAATGAAATTCCTGTAAACGCATCGATAAGTTGTCACCTGACTATTGATGCAGATTACTCGTAGCCACTAGGCGCCCGTCGAACTTACCAACGGTCAGAAACAAGTCCGGCCTGTTAAATTGCTGTCAGGCAGACCAGCCCACGAAGGGCGGATTTTTCAAGTTGGCGCGGTACTTCAACAGTTGCTGATACGCCGAGTCGAGGTCCTTATGGTTGCCTTTGTATTCCCAGCCAAACTTGTCTTCGTAGTACACATCTGCGAAACCGATGCGGCCAACGTCCTGCATCACCGTGCGCTGGAAGCAGAACCGCTGCTGCGTAGGGTCTGCGGCAGCCGGCTTCAAGTGGCCGAGAAGGTCGCAAAGGTCGTCAAAATGAGAGGCGTACCCTGATCGCTCGTTACCGGCAAACGCCTTCCACTTCATCACAAACTCAGCGGGCGTCATCCGGGGCAGCACCATCGCCGCGGTTGGCAACGCATGACCGGAGTCGCGCTTGCGTGGACGTGGAGCCATTCCTCGTATCATGCGGCTACGACGCTTCGCGCACAAGGCACCGCTTTCGAGTGAGGAGACTCGACGGCGAGAGATCGCTAGGCTCGATTCGAGCGGGATCCTCGCATGGACGCTCTCGGCGCTTGGGAAATATTCCCGACCATGCCCAGGGCGTGCTCAAGCAGCACCTGTCTGTGTAGCCGGCTGTAATCAATCGGTAAACCAATCGTCACAATCGCGAAACTCCGCAGAAACACTGGCGGCCTAGTCTGAGCCGGTAGTCGCTAGGGTTCCGTCCGGCTGAAACGCCGGGGTCT
>CAZNHI010000010.1:0-19144 GCA_964572535.1 uncultured Dehalococcoidia bacterium | reverse complement strand
GTCTCCTCGACGACATGCAGGGCGATCTCGTCGTCCTCGGGCGTCTGGCGGCGTTCGTTCTGGGGCTGCGTGCTGCGGTCGACCTGGGGGTCACCGAGGGCGTGGGTGAGGAAGAGGTCGTTGTCGCGGCAGTACTTGTAGTAGTTGAGGATGTTCTCGGCGAAGTCGCAGTGGTCGTTCTTGAAGGCTCCGAAGACGTCGCGGCGGGGCACCATGTTGCAGATGAAGGGCGCCAGGACGTCCGGGCTGCGGCCCAACTGGCCCCAGGTGAACTTGTTCCAGAGCTGGCTGTTGCGCCGCTTGCGAGCTGAGTCTTCGAAAGTCTCGGGGATGAGCCAGGAGAGGCTCGTGCGCACGCCGGCCTCAGGATCGACGTAGGTCATCTCGTCGCGGTACGCGTCGCTGTTCTGCAGATCGTAGACGTCCGCCAGGGACTTGATCATGTCGCGAAACGCCGGATGGGTCGTGATGTCATCGATGCGTTTGCCGTCGAGCCAGACTTCACGGCCGTCACGCAGGCTCTCGATATAGCGCTTGCCGGTCATGGCGCCAGGGGTTCTGGAAGACGTGATTACCATGCCAATCTCCTCGCTTCGTGGGGCAGCTCATCAAGCAGGACGCAAACCCTGAACCTGCCATGAGGTAAGATTGCTTAAGGCACTTAACGAACGGCTATATGCTACGACTTCGTGCGAATGTGTCAAGCGCGGTGGCGAGCGAGCGAACAGCATTGAGGCCGGAGGAGCGAAGGTAGTGAGTGACCCGTTACCCGGAGTGAAGGAACGGCCGGCGCAATCACCGGAGAGCACGCTGGAGAGCTATACGCGGGCGTTTCCGGCGGAGAATGGTGATGCACTGGCAACCCACCTGGCGCTTGCCGCGGCGTCCGGTCTACTAACGCGCGGCATTGAGGCGCAGATTCAGGAGCTAGGCTTTGACCTCTCACGGCCACGCTATTCGATCGTGCGCATGCTCTATCTGTCACCGGAGCAAACCATGGCCCAGAGCGATATCGCCCAGGCCCTGGGCGTATCCGGCTCCAATGTGACGCAGCTGATTGATGGGTTGATGTCTGGCGGCTGGGTTGAACGCGTTGTCAGCGTGGCCGATAAGCGTGTGACGCGTGCCTCCTTGACCGAAGCGGGCGCGGAGCGTGCATCACGCTTGGTACCAGCCGTCGTCAGGTACATGGTCGAGTCTTGCAGCGCCTTAACCACGGAGGAGCAAAGCGAACTGCGCAGGCTCGTGGACAAAGTGCGCTCCTCCGCTACCGCCTGACTATTCCCATTCGCTTCCCCCTGGGCTTATCACCCGCCGGCGGGAGTCTCCTCTTCGGTCGAATGCGTCAGAAGCGCCCGGCGATGCGGCACCAGCAGCCAGAAGACGAGCAAGCCGACAAGCGTCACGGGTACGACCAGCAGGACGTGGAGGGCCAGCGCGTAGGCTGCCGCGGCGTTAGCGGCAACACCGAACTTGAGCAGCGCCTCCTTGGCCACCCACTGGAATGGCCCAACTCCCCCTTGAGACGAGGGGATAGACAGGGCGAGGTTGGCGGAGGCGCCGACGAAGGCCAGCGTCAGGAAACTCTCGTCGATGTGGAAAGCGCGCGCGATTATGTAATACATGCCGAACTCCAGTGCCCAGGCGACGGCGGTCCAGAGCATGGCCTGCAAGAACAGCGGGCCGGAGCGCAGGACGGAGAACCCGTCGATCAGCCACTCGCCCCAGAAGCGCAGTTTGACGCGCCAGGCGTCCTTGAGCGGCAGCCAGCCGATTGCCGCGATGCGTCCCGGCAGACCCTGGGTGACGAAGCGCGCGAGCACCATACCCACGGTCGCGCCGGCGGCGACCAGCAGCCCGGTGCCGAGAAACGCGATGCCGATATCGACGATGAAGCGGCCGATTACGACGAAGACGCCAAGCACGAAGAGGTCGAGCAGGCGCTCGATCAGCGCGACGCCGAGGGTGCGCATGCGCGAGACGTTGGCGCGCTCGAGCAGGATCTGAGCACGCAGCAGTTCGCCGCCGCGCAGCGGTAACAGGTTGTTGCCGGCGTAGGTGATCAGCAGCGTGGAGAAGAGGACGCCGAGACGCGGAGCGCCGGGGTTGTAGAAGGTCTGCCAGCGAAACGCCCGCGCGACAATCGAAGCCGCGAGCAGCGCCAGACCCAGGGGCACCAACTCGAAGTCGGCGTGCTTGATGCTCTCGGCGACGTCGTGGAGGTCGAGGCCGCGCAGAAACAGGTAGAGAAAGAGGACGCTGACACCCAGCGTTGCCAGCAGCTTGAGCCACGTTGGGAAGGACCTGGATTGCATCTCACCCCGCATCGCTGAGTCTGGACGAAATCGCGGGTGGTTGCACGCCCTGTTGCGCCGCGTGGCCGCCGTATTTCTCGCCGGTTAGGCAGACGTTACAATTCGGGAATTGATGGCTCGAGGGGCGCGTCTCAAAGGTCTGGTACTCAGTGGCGGCACCGGCAGCCGATTGCGCCCTTTTACCTACTCCATTGCCAAGCAGCTCCTGCCGTTGGCTAACAAGCCCGTCCTGTTCTACGTTGTTGAGGCGATGGTCGAAGCGGGGATCACGGATATCGGCGTCGTGGTCGGGTCGACTGCGGAGCAGATCAAGGCAGCGCTGGGCGATGGCAGGCGCTTCGGGGCGCAGCTGAGCTACGTGCAGCAGGACGCGCCACGGGGCCTGGCGCACGCGGTGCAGACGGCGCAGCCTTTCCTGGGGGACGACCCGTTCGCGGTATTCCTGGGCGACAACATGCTGCGTGGCGGCATCTCAGGCACGGTGGAGGCGTTCGCGGCGTCTGCATCCGAGGCACAGATACTGGTCAAGCCCGTGCCGAACCCGTCGGAGTACGGTATCGCGGAGCTGCACAGCGATGGCAGGGTGCGGCGCCTGGTCGAGAAGCCGGCCGAGCCCGCATCAAACCTCGCGATCCTGGGCGTCTACATGCTGAGAAGTCGCTTCTTCGACGCCGCGCAGACGGTCCGGCCATCCGCACGCGGCGAGCTGGAGATAACGGACGCGCTGCAGGCGATGATCGATAGCGGTCTGGAGGTCTGCGCGCGCGTGGTTGAGGAGGACTGGATCGACACCGGCAGCCCGAGCGACCTGCTGAGCGCGAACCGCATGCTGCTGGCCGATTCGAGAGCGCACGAAGGCTACGTGCGTCTTGAGGGTTCGCCGGACGAGGCCCCGGTGCAGGTTGAGGCGGGGGTGAGACTCAGCGGCTCGCAAATCACGGGCCCGGCGATCATCGGTCGTGACGCTGAGGTCATCGATTCGCGCATCGGCCCGGGGACGTCGGTTGGCGACGGCTGTCGCGTACACGGCGCCGTGATCGAGGAGAGCATCGTCATGGACGGCGCGGTGATCGAAGGCGCGCGGCTACGCAACAGCATCATCGGCCGCAACGCAGTCGTGCGGGGGAAGGGCCGCCACGTCTTCGAGGGGCTGCTCCTCGGCGATGAAGGCCGCATCGAGCTGGCATGACGAAGCTGCTGGTCACCGGCGGGGCGGGCTTTATCGGTACGAACCTGATCCGGCACCTGCTGTCGCGTTACGACTACGAGATCACGAACCTCGACAAGCTGACCTACGCCGGTAACCTCGAAAACCTGCGGGACGTTGAAGGCGACGAGCGCTATACCTTCGTGCACGGCGACATCTGCGATCCGGAAGTCGTGGACACCGCGATGCAGGGGGCCTGGGCGGTGATCAACCTGGCGGCGGAGACGCACGTCGACAGGTCGCTAATTGATGCCACCTCGTTCATCAAGACGGACGTGCTGGGCGCTTACGTGCTGCTGGAGGCGGCGCGGCGGCACGGTGTGCAGCGCTTTGTTTACGTTTCGACAGACGAGGTCTACGGGCCGCGCGTACCCGAGGACCCGGCGAAGGAGACAGACCCGCTGGCGCCATCGAATCCGTACTCTGCCAGCAAGGCGGGCGGCGAGCAGATGAGCCTGGCCTACTTCCGCACTTACGACCTGCCGGTGGTGGTCACACGCAGCGCTAACAACATCGGGCCGTACCAGCACCCGGAGAAGGCGGTACCGCTGTTCGTCACCAACGCGGTGGACGACCTGCCGCTGCCGGTCTACGGCGAAGGCTCTCAGGTACGCGACAAGCTCTATGTGGATGACAACTGCGCGGCGATCGACCTACTGCTGCATGAAGGCGTCGCGGGCGAGGCGTACAACATCGGCTCCGCCAACGAGCGCACGAACCTGCAGGTGGCGGAGACGATCCTGGACACGCTGGGCAAGCCGCGGTCGCTGATCCGCTTTGTGCCCGACCGCACCAGCCACGACGTGCGCTACAGCCTGGACACCACCAAGCTGCGCGGGCTGGGCTGGGAGCCCGCGTACGACTACGACGCCGCGATGGCGACGACGATCGCCTGGTACCGCGACAACCGGGCCTGGTGGCAGAAGGTCAAGTCAGGCGAGTACTCCGAGTACTACAAGCTGCAGTATGGCAAGCGTCTCAAAGAATCGCGCGGGCTCTAGCGCTCGAAGGACAGCAGCGCCTCGCACACAGCCTCTACGTCCCCGTCACTGAGCTGCGGGTGCATGGGCAGGCTGAGGATCTCGTTGCAGACGCGCTTTGTGACCGGCAAGCCGCCGGGAGCGAGGGCGATGCGTCCCTGGTAGGCCGGCTGTAGATGCACCGGCGCCGGGTAGTGGACCAGCGTATTGACGCCCTTCTCGGCCAGGAGGGCGCGTAGCTGGTCACGGCGCGGGGAGCGGATGACGTACTGGTGGTAGACGTGATGCGTGCCCTCGATGGGCTGTGGTAGCACGCAGGCGCTGCCGGAGAGTCGCGACGTGTAGGCCGCGGCGATCTGGCGCCGGCGCTCGTTGCCGGCGTCGAGGTGGCGCAGCATGACGCGCAGCAGCGCCGCCTGTAGCTCGTCCAGGCGGGAGTTCACGCCTACCTGGTCGCTGATGTAGCGCCTGCGCCAGCCGTACTCGCGCGTGACGCGCGCCTGCTCGGCGACGCCGTCGCGCGAGGTGACGATGAGGCCGCCGTCGCCCAGAGCGCCGAGGTTCTTGGTGGGGTAGAAGCTGAAGGCGGCGGCGTCGCCGAAGGAGCCAACCTTGCGCCCGCCGATCTCGGCGCCGTGTGCCTGGGCGCAGTCCTCCAGCACGATCAGGCCGTTCTCAGAGGCAATGCTGCAGATCGACGTCATATCGGCAGGCTGGCCGTAGAGGTGCACCGGGACCACCGCCTTGAGCCGGTGGCTGCCCTTCGTGGCGGCGATTGTCTCTGCGAGGCTGCGGGGAGACATGCAGTAAGTGGATTCGTCGATGTCAACGAGGATCGGGGTCGCGCCCGCCATCTCGATCGCCGCGACGGTGGCGACGGCGGTATGCGAGACGGTCAGGACCGCGTCGCCTGGCCCAACGCCAAGAGCGGTGAGGCCCACGCGCAGAGCGTCGGTGCCGCTGGCGACGCCGATGCCGTGTGTCAGGCCTAGATAGGCTGCGAACTCGGCTTCGAATGCGGCGACTTCAGGGCCAAGGATGTAGTGGCCGTCCTGGAGCACGCGCTCGAAGGCGGCGATAACCTCGTCGCGATGTGCGAGGTAGTTGGCGCGTGGGTCGGCAGGCTGGATCGGCATCAGGAGCTAATCTATCGCACCACCGGAGATTCTCCTAGAATTTCGCCGGAGGGCGAAGCTTGGCATCGCGTGCGTCTTTGCCTGTGCAGCTTTCCCTGAGCGGCCGCAAACTCCTGTACTTCGAAATCGGCGCCGTGGTGGCCGCAGGGTTGCTGCTACTCCTGTTCACGCTGCCGAACCTGGCCAACCACCCAGTACCCACCGACGATGAGATCTGGATACTCTCCGCTTCGCACAAGCTGGCGACCGAGGGCGTATTCGGCACGGACCTGTTCACGGGCTTCTACCGGGCGGAAGAGGTCTACCTGTTCAACATGCCGGCGCACCACATCGTGCTGGCGGCGGCGTTCAAGGTCTTCGGCACCAGCATCCTGGTCGCGCGGCTGGTGAGCGTGCTCTACGGCCTCGTGACGCTGGCCTTGGTGTACCTGCTGGCGAAGAAGGTCGGTGGAGTGGCGGTGGGGGTGCTGGCGTTGGTGCTGATGCTGCTGCTGCGTCTGAACATCGGCTTCGACACGGGGCTGCCGCTGCAGGAGATGGCGCGCACGATCCGCTATGACCTGGCGCCCGTGCCGTTCACGCTGGCGGGCGCGCTGATCCTGTTGAAACCGACGCCGCTGCGCTGCGCGATTGCGGGTGGGCTGCTGGCAATCGCGACGTTGATGCAGTTCTACGGCTTCTTCATGCTGCCGATCGCCGCGGTTTACCTGCTCTGGGACTCGACGCCTCTGCGCACGCGGCTGATGCTGGTCGCGATCACCGCGGTCGCTTCGATGGCCGTCGCGGCGCCCTACGGCGTCTACGTGCTGGCCAACTACGACGAGTTCGAAGGGCAGACCAGCACGCTGGAGCGCCGCATCCACTTCACAGATCCAGATTTCTACATCACGAACATCGAGCGCGAAACGAAGCGCTTCCCGTTCCAGTGGAACGACGCGAAGCAGGTGCTGACCAACCGGCCCAGCGCGCGGCTGGCGGTGCTGATAGGGCTGCCGGCTGCCGCGGCGCTGGCGGGCTGGACGGCGTTGAGGCAGAGAAGCGCCGCGCACCGGCTGCTGTTCCTGACGCTGGCGGGGTTGCCGCTGGAGTTCGCGGTGCTGGACTCGCCGAAGATTTACTTCTACTGGATCATGGTGATGCCGTATCTCTGCATCGGGCTGGCGTATCTGATCGTCACGGGGCTGCGTCAGCTGCCGCCCGTCTCGCTGCAGACCCTGCGGGCGCCGCTGCGCTACGTCGTGCCTGCCGGACTGGCGGGGCTGGCCGCGGGCTTCCTGATGATCGTGCTGGTTGAGGGCACGTACGCGCAGTTCCAGGGCGCGCGGGCCTGGAATGACGCCACGGACTACCTGAGCCTGCGCGACAAGCTGGACGACTCGGTGCCGCCGGAGTCGAAGGTGCTGGGCGCCACTGCCCTGTGGTGGGCGATGCCTGATACCGACTTCCGCAGCTACTACATGCTGTTCTACAGCACTAACGTGAAAATCGCGGAGCAGCCCACGACGATCACCGCCTACCTGGATGACTTTAGCGTTGAGTACATCGTGCTGAACCGGACGTCGCGCATGTTCCTGCAGCGCCTGATCTCGTCGGACAAGGTGGAACTGGGGACATACCTGGCAAAGAGTGGCGAACGCGTCGCCTACTTCGAAGACAGGTCTTACGGGTTCATCGAGGTGTGGAAAATCGACCGCAGTACAAGGCCGCGTTAATTGACGCTCCTAATGGAGCGTGCAATGATCGCGCTGCTTCGATACTGGGACCCGCAGGAGTGAATAGGTCCTGAACATGCTCTCCAGCGTCAGCGTTTTTTTCCCCTGCTACAACGACAGCAACACGATCCGCGGCCTTATCGAGAAGGTGGCGGCGGTACTGCCCCAGATCACGTCAGACTACGAGATCATCGTGGTCGACGACGGTAGCAGCGATAACAGCCTGCAGGTACTGGAAGAGGTGGGGCGAGAGGTGCCGAGCCTCCGGGTGGTACGGCACGCTCAGAACCAGGGCTACGGCTCCGCGCTGACCAGCGGCTTCGCCAGCGCCACCAGGGAGTACGTGTTCTATACGGACGGCGACGGCCAGTACGATCCTTCCGAGATCCTGCTCCTGGCGGCCGAGATGAAGCCGGGCATCGACGTGGTCAACGGCTACAAGCGCGCGCGTCAGGACCCCTGGTATCGCAGCGTCGCGGGCGGGGCCTACCAGCAGGTGGCGCGTATCCTCTTTTCTCTGCCGATCCGCGACGTTGACTGCGACTTCCGTCTCGTGCGCCGCGAGGTGATGCGCGATGTCGATCTGCAGAGCCGTGACGGGGCGATCTGCGTCGAGCTGGTGCGCAAGCTGCGCGACTCGAACGCGAAGATGGTGGAGCTGGCGGTGAGCCACTATCCGCGCGCCTTCGGGACGTCGCAGTTCTTTAAGCCGGTGCGCATCGTCAGGGCGCTGGTAGGCGTCGGGCGCTGGTACGTGCGCCTGGTGCTGCTGCGGGAACAGAAGCGCCGCGTAGCGATGCTGCGGCAGAGCCGCCTGGTTACCATCGTCGAACCGGTGGCGACCAAGAGCCCGGACTAGCAGGCTTGGAGCCCGGCGAGTATGAGGCGATGTACCAGCTGGAGGACACGCTCTGGTGGTACCGGGGTCAGCGAAAGATCACGCAGGCGCTATTCGACCGGTTCTTGCCGCGCGGGGGGCAGCTAGAGATCCTCGACGTTGGCGCCGGCACCGGCGGCCAGCTGGCCCAGCTCGCCCGCCTGGGCCGGGTTACCGCGTTCGATTACTCCTCGCTGGCGGTTGGGTTTTTCAAGAATCGGGCCAACGACCGTGTGGCGCAGGCCAGCGCGGCGGCGATGCCCTTTCGTGACGCGTCCTTCGACCTCGTCACCGTATTCGACGTCACAGCAACTTTGGACAATGAGACGGAGGCGGCGGCGCTGAAGGAGATCGCGCGCGTGCTGAAACCGGGAGGCCACCTCTTCTGGCGCGAACCGGCGCTGATGTTCCTCTACGGCGGCCCGCACGACAAGGCAACTCGCGTCCACCGCCGCTACAACACCGGCGCGTTTTCTGAGCGGCTGAGGCGCATTGGGTTGAAGCCGCAACGCCTCTCCTACTCGAACACGTTGCTCTTCCCGATCGCGCTGGCGTGGCGCCTCGTCTCGAAGCTGATGCCCGGTGACGCGCCTCTGCGCTCCGATGTACGCCCGATGCCCGAACCGCTAAACAGCCTTCTCGCCTGGATCCTGTCGTGGGAGGCGCCGCTGGTCGCGAAGGCCGGCCTGCCCATCGGGCTATCAGTCCTGACGCTGGCGAAGAAGGAATGAACGAACCGGCATCCGGCCATAGACTGGATCGCAGGACGCTGCTGCTGGCGCTGGGCGCCTGCCTGGCCGTCGTCATCTTACGCGTGCCGTCGCTAATTGAGCCGGCGTGGCACACGGATGAGGGGACGTTCGCAGGCGTCGCACAGGGCATCGTGAGAGGCGGCAGCCTCTACTCGGAGGCGTGGGAGAGCAAGCCGCCGCTGTTCCTCTATCTCTACGCCGGCATTTTCAAGATCTTCGGCGCGGGCATCCTGCAAATAAGGCTGGCTGCGATGGTCGCGGCCGTAGCGATGCAGCTAATCGTCTTCTTCATCGGCGGGTACGTGATCGGCTGGAGGAAGGCGCTGTGGGCGTCGCTGCTGCTGGGGGCCCTGTTCGCGGTACCGTTCTGGGACGGGAACCTGGCGCTCTCGGAGGTCTTCTCTCTGCCCCTGGCGTGCGGCGGCGTGCTGATCCTGGTGGCGGGCAGCCGCAACGCTAGCGTGTCTCCCGTCGCCTGCGCTGCTGCGGGAGTCTTGTTCGGCCTCTCGTTCCTGATCCGGCAGCCCGCCGTGCTGGCGATGGCGGCCGTGGCCGTCTGGCTGCTACTAGAACGCAGGCTCAGCTTCGGCGCGCTAATAGCCATGGGCGTGGCCTCGGCAGTGCCGCTGGTCATCACGATGCTCGGGTTTGCAATGCTGGGGTCGTTCCACTGGTTCTGGGACGCGAACGTTGCCTACTTTTTCAGTTATGTGCCGGCGTACAGCCGTCTGCATCCTGCGTTGGTGCCGTTGCTGCTGCTGCCTTTCGCGACGGCGCTTGCGCTGCTTGTGAGGCACTGGCGAAACGAGGAGCCGACACCGTCCTGGGCGCTGCCGGTGCTGTGGTTCTCGCTAGCCTACGTCGGTGCGCTGATGAACGGCAAAGACTACTCGCACTACCTGTTGCAGGTCTTCCCGCCTCTGACGCTGCTGGTTCTGAACCTGGAGAAGCCACGATGGCGCCTGCCCGCCTGGTCGCTGCGCCAGCGGCCCGCCGTGCTTATGGGCGGCGCCATCGTCCTGTCATGGCTGATCGTAATCAGCGCCGTTTATCGCGACCCCTCAGGCCGTCATTGGACCAAAGGGCCGGACTACTACGCGCACATGCTGCGCTACGTAGTTGGCAGCGAGTCCAGGCGCGAGTTCAACGCTTACTTCGACAAGCGCGTCGAAACAACGCTAGGCCTCGGAGAGGAGCTGGAGCGTCTGGATGCCGAGGGCAAGACGGTCTACATCTGGGGCGAGTATCCCTGGGTCTACGCGCTGTCAGATCTGCGGCCGCTCTCACGGTACATGACCTCCACCTACATGTTGGAGAACGACGAGCGCTTCCCGGAGCTGATGGGCCAGCTCAACCGCGAGCCGCCGCCGTTCATCCTGTTCTTCTCCGACGTGCAGCCGAGACCGGCCGGCCCCGAGACACGGGAGCGCTTCACGCGCATGAACCGCGCGATTGCGTCGTTTGTCGAGCGCCGCTACGAGTTCGTGACAAAGATCGGCAACGGGACCGTCTACCGGCTGCGCCTGTCGGGGCAGATGGCGGGGACGGGCGGCCAGTAGGCGCTGCTGAAGTCCTGCTAGACGCTAGCAGAGCCAGTTGTCTATCGCGACTGCGAGGCACCGGAGTGAGAATGCCCAAGCGAACGACGCGAGGTAAAGGGATGGTAAACAAGACCCAGGCGCGCGGTTCGACCGTAAGATTGAGCGAAGGCATACTCAGCATGCAGTCACGGTCGCCGCACCGGGTGAACCGAAATCGAACTATTGCGGGGCACATTGCGGAACCAGACCTGGTCGCCAGCGGGGCCTAACTGAAGACGTGATACGCAGAAGTCTCACCGCCGGCGCCCTCATCGCGATCCTCGTTAACCTCGTGCTTGCCGGGCTCTACCTCTGGAGCTCTGGTGGTCAGACGTCCACCGTCAAGATCGAGATCGAGGGTATCAAGTACCGCATCTGGATCGACGACACCCAGGTCCTGCCGCGAAAGGCGGAAGACGAGCCACCCCGTCAGCTGGTGGAGGCGCCGCTCAGTGGCACGATTTCGTTGACGCTGCTCAATCGCAACCCGGCCTATCCAAACCCGCAGGGCATCGACTCGGTGGTGGTCACGGACCTCGAGGGCAACGAGCTGTACCGAGAGGACTTCGATGACCCGCTCGACCCGCGCGAGTGGTTGACGACGGACGGGTCGTTTCGCGTCAAGGACGGCGTGTTGGAGGCGACGTCTCACCCGCGCCAGAACACGGTGGAGCTGAACCAGCCAGGCTGGGGCGACCAAATCATCACGATCACGTTCCGCAACACGTCGGCGCTGGAGATCGGCGCACGGCGCTCAGGGCTGGGGCGGATAAACTTCGGCGTTGACCTGGTGCGCGACTCCCCGATCTACCTCGAGGGCTACAAGGAGGAGGGCGGGTGGGCCGGGACTTACTTTGCCGACCGGATCCACACAGACAGCATCGAAATATTCAAGTCGATCGGCGGCATGGCGCTGCGCTCCTACCCGATCGTCTTTGTACTGGGCTTCCTGGGGCTGGCGGCCAGCGCCGGTCTGGCGTTGAGCGAGAGCAAGCTAAAGCGACGGGCCGGCTGGTCTCAGGAACGACTGGGGTCATGGTTGACGCCGCTGGCGGGCCGCATCGGGCCGAAGGGTCCGCTGCTGGTGGTGCTTGCGGTAGCCGTATTCGCCCTTTTGATGACGATGCACATCATCACCGAGTACTACACGCGCGTGCCACACCTGCCGGACGAGTCCAGCTACATCTGGCAGGCGAAGCTCTTCGCCCAGGGGCGCGTGGTCGGCGACATCCCGGCCGTGAAAGAGGCCTTCTACTCCTGGATACCCAACTTCCTTTACGAGCACGACGGACACTGGGCGACCCTTTATCCGTTCGGGCAGCCGTTGATCCTGGTGCCGGGTATCATCACCGGCCAGAGGTGGCTGATACCGCCGCTTGTGGGAGCCGGCTGCGTGGTGCTGGTCTTCCTGGTCGGCCGCCGCATGTTCGATACGCGCACCGGCATGCTGGCGGCGGGGCTGTTGGCGGCTTCGCCGTTCTTCCTGATGCAGTCCAGCAACTTCATGTCGCACAACACCTGGGTGTTCTACCTGCTGGTCTCGCTGTACTTTCTGGTCAACCGAGAACGTCCCATGCTCTACGGGGCGTTGGCCGGGCTGTTCTTCGGCCTTGCTCTGAACACGCGCACGGTGGAGGCCGTGATGCTGATGCCGCCCTTCGGGCTGTTGCTGCTCAGCTTCCTAAAGCCACGGGAGACGCGCAGCGAGAACCTGAAGTACGTTGGCGCCTTCGCGGCCGGCGGCGCCTTGATGGCGCTGACGATGCTCGGCTACAACGCCGCGATTACCGGCAACCCGCTGGAACCGCCCTACGTTGCCTGGGGCGCCGACACGTTGGGCTTCATCGACGGCCACACCTTCGACATCGGCATGCGCACGATGCAGTCGCACATGATGGGACTAATCCTGGTCTTCCACGCCTGGCCGGCCTGGGTGGGGCTGGGGTTCGTGCTGCTGCCCTTCATGCTCGGCACGCGCAACAGGTGGGACTACTTCCTGATCGTCTGCGCCTTCCTGGTGGCGGTTGTCTACATTCTTTACGAGACCGGCATGCTCTACATGGGCCCGCGTTACTGGTACCAGGCCGTGCCCTTCCTGGTCCTCCTGACGGCGCGGGGCATCGAGATGGCGGCGTCGGGGTTGGGGGAGCTGGCGACCAGGCTGCGCTCCCGCTATTTTCACGACGCCAGGCCCGCCCGCTGGGCGGGCGTGATGGTGGTCTACGCGTGGGTGGGCGCGCTCGTGATCTGGGGCACCGGCGGCTGGCTGTTCAGCTGGCACGAGGACGAATGGACGGAGGTGGACGTCCCCCAGGTACAGGCCAGCATGTGGGAGGTGGGCTTCATTTACGGATTCGACAACCGGCTGATCGAGCTCGAGAAGCGGTTGAAGCCGGAAAACGCGCTGATCCTGGTCAAGCCCTGCGGCAACTACAACAGCTTCGCCTGCTACAACACGGTCTTCGACCGCAACTCGATTGGCTTCGATAGCAGCGTGCTCTGGGCGCGGTACATACCGGAGCTAAATCAGGAAACTATCGCTGCCTATCCAGGCCGCACCGTCTACGTTGCCGACTACGATGAATCGACGATCAGGCTTTATGACGTTGCGATCGACCCGACGCGCGAGCCCTTCTGAGTTACCAGGGCAGAGGCTTGCCGTCCTGGTAGAAGCCGCCCGAGGGGACCATCGTCGTCCAGAGTGACTGCCCAGAGGATGCTGGCGGCGCCCTGTTCTAGCGTTCGCGTCGCCTCCGGTCCGCCCATGTCGGAGGCAACCCAGCCGGGGCAGACGGCGTTGGCGAGGATGCCCCGTGGCAGCAGATCCTCCGCCAGCGACTTGGTGAATACGTTGAGGGCAGTCTTGGAGACGCGGTAGGCGGTCGCGACTGCGTTGACTCGCGCCAGAGAGCCGGCCTCGCTGGAGACGTTGACGATGCGGCCCCAGCCGCCGCGCTGGAGCAGCGGCAAAAGCGCCAGCGTGGTACGCCAAACGCCGATGAGGTTGACCTGCCACATGACCTCGACCTCCTCCAGCGTGGCTTCGAGGACGCGCTTCTTGTTGGGCATAATGCCGGCGTTGTTGACCAGCACGTCGAGACGCCCGTACTCAGAATCCAGCCACGCGGCGAGGGCGTCTACGCTCTGCTGGTCTGTTACCTCCAGCTGATGCGAAACGACGTCGAGGCCTTCGGAGCGCAGCCTGGCTGCGGCCTCCGCGCCGCGAGAGACGTCGCGGGAGCCGAGCACGACCCTCAGGCCGAGCCGGCCGATCTGTCTGCAAACCTCGAAGCCGATGCCGCGGTTGGCGCCGGTAACGACGGCGACACGTCCCTTCAGGTCGGGCGGCATCGCGGCTAATCGGCCTCGAACTTCTTGACGGCGGCCAGGTCCAGCTCCACGCCGAGTCCTGGGCGCTCCGAGAGCACGATCATGCCGTCAACCACCGGCGGCACCTCCTTGAACAGCGGCTCTGCCCAGGGAATGTACTCGACTGTCTTGCCCTTGATAGCTGCGATGACGTGACTGGAGACCTCGGTGCACATATGACTGGCGATCGGCACGCCGTAGCTCTCGACGATGCTGGCCAGCTTGAGCCACTGCGTGATGCCACCGCACTCGAGGTCGATCATCGCGACATCGACGCCGCGGCGGTCGAGCAGGGCGCGGAACTGCGCTGCTTCGTGGTAGGTCTCGCCGGCGCAGATTGGTGTCTCGAGGGCGGCGCTGATTTGCGCGAGGCCGTCGTACTCGTGAGCCGGGATCGGGTCTTCGATCCAGACGAGGCCGAAGCGCTCGAGATCGCGGCCGACGGAGATCGTCTTGTCGACGGTCCAGGACCAGTTCATATCGACGAGGAGGTCGACCTCCGGGCCGACGGCGTCACGCAAGGCCTGCGTTCGAGCGATCGATTCCTCGCGCGTCTTGACGCCGCCGAGGCGGTACTTCATGGCGCGGAAGCCCTTCTCGACCGCCTCAGCGCCGTGGCGGGCCAGGGTCTCGATGTCGTACTGCCACCAGAGGTTCCAGCTGGCGTAGGTGGGAACCTTATTGTCCAAAGCGCCGAGCAGACGCCAGAGTGGCTGGCCGAGCGCCTTGGCCTTGATGTCCCAGAGGGCGACATCGACGAGGCCTGCCGCGCTGCGGGCGAGGGCATCGAACTGGGGCCGCGGTATCCGGGCCAGGAAGGAGGCGTTGATCGACTCGACGGCCATCGGGTCTTGCCCGATAACGCGCTGGGCGAACTCTTCGACGGCCATGCGGATTGGCTTGATGGTCCAGGGCACGAGCGGTGTGACGTAGGCAACGCCGTCCAGCCCCTCGTCAGTGGTGAGTCGCAGGATGATCTGCGGCGCCGGGGCGCGCACCTCCTCGTAGGGGACGCGGACGACCCAGGTTTCGTAACCGATGACTTTCATTCGACGTACCTCCGTAACTGGCCGCTAGCTCGATGGCGCTGATTATGGCGGCGGAGTCGTCGAGTTGCACCAGGCCGAGGGGGAAGAGTCGCCCGGGGGTCTGCGAGGTGTAGTTGAGCAGCCAGTCGTTGTAGTTGGCCATGGTCGCGGCCTTGATGGCGACATCCTTGAGCTGGTAGATGCTGAACAGGACGCTGGGGTAGAGCACCTCTGCGTGGGCGCCATCGATGGATTCTGTCAAGCTGAGATGCGCTATTTTGCGCACTTGGGTTGCGTTAGAGAGCAACCAGCCATCTGGTTTTCGGATCGAATATCGCACTAGACTGCAACGCGTATCTATAATGTGGCTGCGGACGATTCAGCGGGTCGGGGCTGCCGGCTGGGACTTCAGAGAGCGAAAACGCTGCGCTTGCGCATTGCGGAGGTAAATCTAAAATGCGCCTGCGACAGAGTGGCTGCAAACGGAGGAGTGGATGAGCGGTGGAGCGCCCCGAATCGTCGAGGTCCTGGACTTGATCTCAAAGCAACCAAGCGGAGTCTCGGTCACCGAGCTCTCACGCATGCTGACCATCACGAAGGCGTCGGCGTCGCGCATGCTAGCCGGCTTCGTCGAGGCTGGGCTGCTGGAGCGCGACGCTGCCCAGCGCCACACACTAGGTCTGCGCCTGTGGACGCTGGGAGCCCGGGCGCTGCAATGCTTCCGGCCTGCGGAAATCGCGCGGCCGATAATTTACGAGGCCTCGAAGAGGCACGGCATCGGCATCTACCTGGCGACTGTGCGCGGCGCTACCGTCTACTACCTTGAACAGGTGGGGCCGGGCATCCCGCTGAACATGCCGATCCACACGGTTCTGCCGATCCATGCCTCCGGCCCTGGCAAGGCGATCCTCGCCTTCTCGTCCGCTGAGTTCATCGAGTCGATCCTCTGCAAGCCATTGAAGGGCCTCACGGCGCAAACGATTACGACGCGCGAGGACCTGGAGCGCGAGCTGGCCGAGATCAAGCGCCAGGGCTACGCCGTCAACCGCGGCGAGGCGGAAGAGAACGCGCTCGGCATTGCCGTGCCGGTGTTCGACCACACGGGTCGCCCGGTGGCGTCGATTGGCAACGCCTGCTCGCGGGACGAGTTCGGCGATGAGTACATCGCGCGCACCGCGCCAATCGTGCAGGAGATCGGCGCGACGCTCTCCGGGGCGCTGGGCTATATGGCTATCGGCTTGAGGGTGGGCTAAGGGAGCACACTGTTTCGCTAATCGCCTGGGACGGCTAGGAGCGAAGGCTGAGGACCGAGCAAAAAAGGACAATCGCCAGGCGCATCGTCAAGGAGATCCTGGAGCAGCAGCGCGTCGGGTCCATCCCCGAGCTGTTCACGCCGGGCTTCCACTCACACGACTGGGGACCGCAGTACGCTCCGGGCCTCGAGGGCATCCGGCAGCTGATTGCGTTTTCGAAGCAGGCCTTCGTCAACGTGAGGACTGAGATGCTGCTCGACCCGATCGTGGAGGGAGACATGGCCGTGTCCTTCTTCAGCTATCACGCCGAACACGTGGGCGACTTGTGGGGCCAGCCTTCGCAGGGCAAGTCTTTCACGGAGCGCATCGTGCACATCCTGCGCTTTGAGGACGGCAAGGTGGCCGAGCACTGGCGCGTGCAGAACGACCTGGGAATGTTGAAGCAGCTGGGTGTCTGGCCGGACGGACTCGTCTTCCGCAACCTGGCCAGCGACCGGCAGCGGGAGGAGAAACCGTGAGTATCGAGAGCAACAAGGCCATCGCCCGCCGGATCGTCAAGGAGGTCCTTGAGGAAGGGCGTACGGACACGATGGGCGAGCTGTTCGCGCCGAACTTCTACTCCCACGCCTGGAGCCTGATGTACGGCGCGGGTCTGGAAGGCGTTCGCGGCATCGTGCGGTTCTCTGCCGGGGCGTTCAGCAACGTGCGCTGCGAGATCACGACGATTATCGCTGACGAGGATCAGGCTGCGACGTTCTTCACCTACTACGCGGAGCACACCGGCGACATGTTCGGCGTGCCGGCGACCGGCAAGTCATTCATCGAGCCGATCGTCCACCGGTTGCGCTTCGAGGACGGCAAGGTTGTGGAGCACTGGCGGGTTGAGAACGAGCTGACGATGATGAAGCAGCTCGGCCTCTGGCCGGACTCCTTCGAGTATGAGCCAGTGCTGGCGAACAACAAGCACTAGCGCTTCCCGTCCGCCAGGTGTCGCCGGAGAGAAGAGACGCACGTCTTCGGGCGCTGCTCTTTGACAGAAGCGGTAGCATGGCCTGGACAGCGCAGGAGAAGCCGGGGGTTAGGCATGAAGCCATTCGAGTACGAAGCGCTACCGAGCCGGGTGATCTTCGGCGCGGGCTACCTGGAACGGGCCGCGGGCGAAGTCCAGCGCCTTGGCGGCAAGCGCGTCTTCCTGATCCACGATCCCCTGACCGCGGAGGCGGCGAAGCAGGTGGCTGCTGATCTGCAGGGCGCCGCCGACGTACGGGTCTGGGGTCAGGTCCAGCAGCATGTACCCATCGACCTCGCGGTGCCGGCGCGAGAGGCGGTGGACGCGCACCGCAGCGACCTTGTGTTGAGCATCGGCGGCGGCTCCTCGACGGGTCTGGCGAAGGCGATCGCTCTTAGCCACAATCTGCCGATTGTCGCTGTGCCCACGACTTACGCCGGCAGCGAGATGACGACGATCTACGGACTGACAGGCGACCGCCACAAGCAGACGGGCAAGAGTCCCCAAGTGCTGCCGAAGTCGGTGGTCTACGACCCGATGCTGACGCTGGGTCTGCCCCGCGGCGTCACCGGCCCCAGCGCCTTCAACTCGCTGGCGCATTGCGTCGAGGCTTTGTACGCGCCGGGGCACAATCCCGTGACCAGCGCAATCGCGCTCGAGGGCGTACGGGCGATCTCGGAGTCGCTGCCACGGGTGATGAAGCAGCCTGACGATGTCGAAGCGCGGGGAGACCTACTGTACGGCGCCATGCTGGGCGGCATGTCGCTGGGCATGACGGCGTCGGGATTCCACCACAAGCTGTGTCACATCCTCGGCGGCAAATTCAACCTGATCCACGCCGACACCCACTCCGTAATCCTGCCGCACGCCGTCGCGTTCAACGCATTGGCGCTGCCGCGGGAGATGAAGCGTCTGGCGGAGTCGCTAGGCGTGCCGGGGGGCGACCCCGCAACGGCGCTGTGGGAGCTGGCGAAATCGAGCGACATCCCGACGGACCTTGCGAGCCTGGGCCTGTCGCGCGAAGGGCTGGACGAGGTGGCGCGCGAGATCGTGATCGAGGAGAAGAACAACCCGGTGCCGCTGGACGAAGCTAGCGTGTTGCGTCTGCTCGAAGAGGCCTACGAGGGGAAGAAACCGCGGACGGCCGCGAATTCCAACGTTTAACACTAGCTTTACGAATTCGCCGTTACCTGCGACTGTGTTTGGCAGATTTAGACCGTAGACATGGAAACGGAACCTCAAGTCCAGCCTCCAGTAACCAGACATAGCGTCACCCGACGTGCGGTGCTTGGCGGCGCAGCCGGTGCGGCTGCCCTCGCGGCGCTGTACGCGATCGGCGGGCGCGGGATGCTCTCCGGAGACGAAGGCGCGTCCGGCGGCGGCGTTGTTTCGTCAGAAGAGGCGAAGGCGCTGGAGCGCGAAGAGGTGCGCATCAGCCATCTGCTGCGCCGCGCCGGCTTCGGCGTCACCCGCCAGGAGCACGACCGCTACCAGTCGTTGGGCTTGCAAGCGACGATCGACGAGCTGGTCAACTACGCACAGGTCAACGACGACGAGGCGGTGACGTTGGCGGGTCGCATCGACGTGACGGCTGGCAACATCGGCGCGCCGGTGGCGTGGTGGGTGACCCGCATGGCCAACACGAAGCGGCCGTTGCAGGAGAAGATGACGTTGTTCTGGCACGGCCTGCTGACCAGCCAGATCAGCGTGGTGCGCGACCCCGCGGCGATGGTGGCGCAAAACGAGTTCCTCCGCGCCAATGCCTTTGCCAACTTCGACGACATGCTCAAGGGCGTGACGCGCGACCCGGCGATGATGATCTACCTGGACGTCGCCGGCAGTGTACGCGCCGCGCCGAACGAGAACTACGCGCGTGAGCTGATGGAGCTGTTCGCGCTGGGCGTGGGCAACTTCAGCGAGCAGGAC
>CAZNHI010000009.1:0-19175 GCA_964572535.1 uncultured Dehalococcoidia bacterium | reverse complement strand
ATACAGGGAGGCGCCGTCGTAGAAGATCAGGGCGCGGAAGCCGTCCCACTTCGGCTCGTACAGCCAGGCGTCGCCCGTTGGTATCTGGGCTGCAGCCTTCGCCAGCATGTGCGGCAGCGGCGGCTGAAAGGGAAGGTTGAGTCGAGTTGGGTTAGTCAATGACCTACAAACCGGCGCGATCGTAACATGTGGCCGGTGGCCAATTTCACGGCTTTCGTCACGGCCTATAATTCAGGGCGTGACCTATAGGGTCTGAGTATGCCGAAGGCTGCCAAAGTCCCTGAGCGGACCGCCCCCCTTTGCGGGGTCTGGGGTTTCCCCAGCTTCAACACCGCAGGAAGGAACCGATAAACACACCAATGGCCAGGACGCATTTCCCGTGGGCGCTCCTCGATAATCAGTACAACAACAGGTTCCAGAAGCTGAACCTGCAGGAAGTTCCCGTCCGGCAGCTGACCATCCGCTCCGCCTGGAACTACCGCCTCTTCCTGGAACGGCCGGAGTGGTTCAACTACACCACTCCCGGCATGTTTGCCATGCTCGGCAAGCGCAACCCGGAGACCGGCCGCATCGCGGCGCGCGCCTACTCGATCGTCTCGGCGCCGCACGAGGACGTCCTCGAGTTCTACATCGCCCTCACCGTCGAGAACGTCAACGAGCTGCCCGACCTCTCCGAGGACGACCCCGACAAAGACAAGGTGATCCGCCAGTATCCCTATGTCTCCATGCTGCTGGAGGACGTCGTCGAGCGCGAAGAGGTGGTCGACCCCGCCCTGAACAACGTCCTGCTCGGCCAGGCCACGCTCGGCAGCTTTCGCTTTGACACAACGGACCGCCGCGTCGCTGTCTTCGGTTTTACCGGCACCGGCGTCGCCGCGGGCGTGCCCATCGTGCGCGAGCACTCCTGGTCCTCTGCCGTGCGTAAGGGCATCGTCCTGCACGGCGTGCGTAACCCGGCCGACTTCGCCTACCAGGACGAGTTCAAAGAGCACCGGCGCATGTACCCGGCCTTCCAGTACCACATGTTCCTCAGCCGCGACGCCGGCACGCCCTGGCACTATGGCCGCGGCCGCATCACCACAGTCTTGTCGCCAACTCCTGAGGAAGAAGCGGCGTGCGACGTCCACCCCTTCGAGCAGCTGACCGGCGTCCCGTACGACCCCAACCACATCAAGCTCTACCTCTGTGGCAGCGACGCGATGATCAAGCAGGTCACGGACTATGCCGTCACACAGCGCGGCTTCGAAAAGCGCGACATCATCTCAGAGAAGTTCTTCGACTAGGAGCCGTCAGCTTTCAGTCGACAGCAGTCTGCTATCAGCTTCTGGCAACCTGTGAAAGCTGATGGCTTCAAGCTGTAAGCTCGATTCATGTGCGGCCGCTTCACTCTGACCTACGCCGAGCGTGAACGCCTCGCCGAGGAGTTGGGCGTCAACACAGAACAGATCAACGATGCCGACTACAAACCTCGTTACAACGTCGCGCCGACCGACCCGCATTGGATCGTCCGTATGCGCCTCGAAGACCGCGAGATTCTGCCCGCGAAGTGGGGCCTGGTAAACACGTGGGCCAAGGACGCCAAACGCGCTGCTGCCCAGATCAACGCCCGCGCCGAGACTATCGCAACCTCCGGCGCCTTCAAGGACGCCTTCGCGAAGCGCCGTTGCGTCGTACCGGCTGACGGCTTCTACGAGTGGGCCGGCGGCGCCACGGACCGGCACCCGGTCTGGTTCCATCGACCGGACGGCCGCCTCATCCTCTTCGCCGGCCTTTACGAGTCCTGGCCCGCCACACCGGGCAACTGGCAGCGTACCTTCACGATCATCACCACCGAGCCCAACCGCCTCGTCTCGCCCATCCACGACCGTATGCCCGTCATCCTCGATGACGACGCCGTCGACAGGTGGCTCGACCCCCGCGAGGAGGACACCGGTGTCCTCCAGGGTATGCTCGCACCCGCCCCTGACGACCTCCTGGTCACGCTCGCCGTCTCCCAGTGCGTCAACTCCGTAAGGAACGACGACCCCGCCTGCCTCTTACCTGCCGAGACCAACATCCCTCTGCTCTAGAGTGACGATGCGGAGGTACAGGAGGCCTGGGGGGTGTCCCCCCAATCTCCCCACCTGAGACCCGCGGAGCAGCGCGATAGCGATGGGCAGCGGGTTGCGCCTTCGCGCTGTGCTACGATCCCAGCTCAAGTGGGCCTGTAGCTCAGCGGCAGAGCGGGCGGCTCATAACCGCTTGGTCGCAGGTTCGAATCCTGCCGGGCCCACCACAAACCACCTCAAGCGAAAGCACGCGGACGAATCGTTAGCCCGCTTATTATTCGTCACTCCTAACGCCTCCATCGAGATGGCCGATATTTACTACAAGATGGCGCGTCGTTCAGCCCCCCTGTTCTACCTCAGCGTCAACCTCTTGCTGGCCGTCAGCATCATCTGGCTGGCCGCGGGCCGTCTGGCCATTGGCCCCGCCATTGCCCTCGGCGCCGGCATCGCCTGCCTCGAAGTCGCCCTCTGGTACGTCATGCAGCGCAGCCGCGAAGCCGAAGCGCCGGGTGACGACCGCCTCGTCACGATCATGGAGCGCAGCGCCCGAGCCCGCCGCTTTAGCATCCGCGACGAAACCACCGGGCTGCTCAACCGCTGGTACCTGGAACGCCGCCTGGACGAAGAAGCCTCCCGTTGCAAGCGCTACGGCTACTCGATGGCCGTCATCGTGCTCAAGGCCGCCGTGCCTCAGATCAGCGCTCTGTCGCTGGACAACTGGCAGGACCATTCAGCCGCCGCCGCTCAGCGCTGCCTCTCCGTCGTGCGCAACGTCGACCTCAGCGCGCTGCTCGGTCCCTTCGAGTTCGCGATTTGTCTCGTCCACTGCGACCGCAACGGCGCCGAGACCGTCCTCAACCGCCTGTCCAGCGAGTTGCGCGAGTACAACTGCGTCGCCGGTATCGCAGTCATCCCCGACGACGACGTAGTCCCCAATGCCATGATCGAGCTCGCTCGCATCCGCTCCCAGCAGGTTGCCGCCAAGAAGACCGGCTGAAGCTACCTTCCGTTACGGAATCCGTTGGTGGTGAGTCGAGTCCAGTTGATGGGGCCGCGAGGTTGCCCAGGCCATTGCGAGTGGACGCCGCTTGCGCCCCTTTAGCGGGGGATTGGGGGCAGAGCCCCCATGTTCAATACTTTTTCAGGCCTTGGCCAGCCCGAAGAAGCACACTCGTCGAAACTCCCGGATGCCTCGCATATGCGCCTTGCCCAGGATGTAACCGCCCGGCAGCTCCACTATCTCGTCGACCACGCGCTTTACCGGCAGCGGGTTGGGCGAGTCGGCATAGTTGATCCGCAGCACCTGCCGATCCTCGTCTTCGATGCCCGGTGCGATCGACGTCTGAAAGGGGAACACGCGCACAGTCCCCGGCGGGTCGTCGCTGCGGATGCGGTACTCCGGCCAGCCAAACTTGCTCGTCGCCCGGGACCAGGCGTTGTCCTCGAACACGTTGTCGCCGGTAGAGGTGCGCGGGTCGAACGTCTTGCCCAGCCACGGCAGGTAGAGGCGGGTCAGCCACTCGAAGAACGGGTCGGACAGGAGGCCGGTCGAGAGGCCTACCAACTCGCCGTTGTAGCGGCCGTCCGGCTTGGGCGGCGTCCCGAGCCTGAACAGGCGGCTCAAGATGTCGATCGCCTTCCGGCGGTCAGCCTCCAGGCGCGCGTGCGCGAAACGCACCTCGCGCATCGCCGTCTCGTGCAGGTAGCGCGATTGCGCCTCGCTCAGCTGCTCGATGTCCAATGATGCCGCCTGGCGCAGCAGATCGCCCGCTTCCACGACGTACGCCTCGACCTCTTCAGGCTGAGACGTGAACGGGTCAGGCTCACGCTCCCTGAAGCCGTTAATCAGGCTGACGATCTGTTCAGGCTTGAGTTCGGTGGCTATGTCTCTACCCCGCGGAGGCCCCCGTCAGGTAGGCGCTGCGCAGGCAAGCTTATCACGCGCAGCGCCTGGGATCAGCGCCCGAAATGCGATCAAGACTGGTCGATGTAGAAGTCGCCGTTGCCGTTCCAACCGCGGCCCTTTCGCCACGACCAGACTCGATAGCCCAGCTTCGCCGCACCCTTCGGCCCCCGCGGAAGCAACACTGCCACGCCCGTGAAGACCGTCAGCACGACGAACGCCGCGCGGCTCTCGTCGAACACGCCGACCAGCAGCAGGAACGCGACGACGCAGGCGATGAAACTAGCAGATCCCAGCCCGTGATCAAGGTCAGCAAGAACAGCCCGAAGTACCAGCCCCAGCTCGCGTCGATGCCGTAGCCGGGCTCAGCCGACTCCAGGAGTAGCAGCAGTGAAATCGTGAACGCCCCCAGGCGCGCCACTAAGAACGGGTTTCGCATTTCGTCTGAGCATATGCCCGCCCCCAAACGCCGTCAAAGGTGTTCATCACCTTCAGCGTCAAAGCGCGCTTTGTGAAAACGACGCCATCGACGCTTGCTGGACGCCTGGGAGTAGGGGCGCGATTCATCGCGCCCAGGGTCCTATACTGCTGACCGATTCCATCCTGGGAGGCGACCGTGCCAATCGAAGTTATCTCCGACGCGATGAAGCGCATCGTCTCCGCCCAGCAAGACGCAGAGCCGCTCGCGGAGGGCTTCGGTGGGCCGTTGGGGCCTGCCGAGGGCCCGGTCTGGATCAAGGAGGGTGGTTACCTCCTCTTCCACGACATCCACAACAGCCGGCGCATGAAATGGGATCCGCTCAAAGGTGTCTCCGTCGACAAGGAAGGGACGAACAACGCCAACGGGATGACCCGGGACCGCCAGGGACGCCTCGTGGCCTGCCACCACCTCACGCGCTGCGTCGATCGCGAGGAGAGCGATGGCAGCGTCACAGTCATCGCCGATTCGTACCACGGCCTCAAGATCAACCGGACCAACGATGTCGTTGTGAAGTCGGACGGCGCCATCTACTTCACGGACCCGCCGCCGCGCCCGCCGATTACGCCCCCAGACCACGTCTCGGAGCTCGACCTGGCGGGCGTCTACCGCGTCTCTCCCGACCTGCGGCAGATCAACCTCGTCGTGCGCGACTGCGTCTATCCCAACGGCCTCGCCTTCTCTCCGGACGAGAAGACGCTCTACGTCAATGACACCAACCGCTATCGCAAGCACATCCGCGCCTTCGACGTCGAGGCCGCGGCGGGGATGCTCGATCTCGGCAGTGCTCGCGAGTTCTGCGACATGAAGGGCGACGACCGGCCCGGCTTTCCGGATGGCATGAAGGTGGACGTGGAAGGCAACGTCTACTGCACCGGCCCCGGCGGCATCTGGGTGATCTCGCCCGAGGGCGAGCATATCGGTACGATTCTGACCCAGGCCATCAACATGGCCTGGGGCGACGACGACTGGACGACGCTTTACTTCACGGGCCGCTCGACGCTGAACCGCATCCGGCTCAACATCCCGGGCATTCCCGTCCCGCGAGGTGATGTGCCGGCCACGTAGCTGCAGGTTCTTCAGACCTGCGAAGCCGAGGCTGGAAAGCCTCGGCTTCGTGAGGGAACATTGCTCGCTACTCGAACAGCGCCAGCACCTCGTCCGGCTGACGTCCGCTGACAAGCGCCGCTAAGGCATTGCTGCCATTTGCATACACACCAGCCGAGGTCACGAGGTAGACACCGGCTCCCCATACCGTCTGGTATCTGCCGGCGGCGCGCTGCTCCTCGGCCCACGCCGGCATGAGCAGCAGGATCACGTGATCTCCCGGCAGCAACAGCGGGTCTTCGGAGAATTGCTCCAGTGAGCCGCCGTTCGTGTCCCATTCAGGGCCGCCGCCCTGCAGTACTTCTATCGTGCGAGTCCGAATCTTGCCCTTGACGACGCGGTCGACCTCCACCGTCGCGATGGAGTATGGATGGCCCAATGTGCGCACATCGGAGGTGTAGGTCGTCGAGAGGACGCGGCCCTGGATTACGAACCGGGCCTCTCGTTGCGCTCTCGCCAGAGTCATCGGCGGCCCCCAGTAATCCACTTCGATTACTGCCAGAGGAAGTTCTCGCGGGTCGCGGCCCTGTGCGACAAATTCATGGAGCCAGTCTGACCTTTGCTGGGTGATGGCGAGCCCGAACACCACTGCCGGATCAGACAAGTCTAGCCGTGCCACCCAGTCATCATCCTCTCCGTGGCGCGAGGCTCCGAGTCCCACGAGAAGCCCCGCCGTCAGCGTGGAGAGCAGTGCCACGACACGTAATGATCGGAGCGGAGATGCGGCCATGACGAGATTCTACGTCCGACGTGAGCTTGTTTCTTGTTTCCGGTTCCTGGTTGCTACTTCGTGCTCACGCTGAAGTGCGGGATTAGCTCGCGGCCGATCAGCGTCAGCGAGCGGACGACGTCTTCCTGAGGCATACCACCCCAGTTGCCCTGGAAGATCACGTGGCCCACGCCCAGCGCCGCCACGTCTTCGATGTAGCGCGACGCCTCGTCCGGGGCGCAGAACAGGAAGCCTGGGTCGTCCGCCTCGCTGCCGATCGGCCCCACCAGCTTCGGGGCCAGTGGATTGGCGTTGAAGCGCGTCTTCTGACCAGGCGCCGGGCTAACCTCCGCCACCATCTTGCGGAACCAGTTGTAGTACGGCCCCGCGATCTCCCACGCCCGCTTTCGCGTCTCCGCGATGTGCGTAATTCTCGATAGCAGGACGTGTTCGCTACTGTACGCGTGGCCACCTTCCGCCAGGCCTGCCCTGTACGCGTCGATCAGCGGCGCTATCTGGTCGAAGCGCACGCCGGACGACAGCAGCAGCCGCAGGCCCTGCCTGCCCACCTTGGTCGCCGACGTCTTGCTGCCCGCGGCGGCCCAGACGGGCGGGTGCGGCTGCTGCAGCGGCTTTGGCTCCACAGAGACGTTGTTGTACGTCCAGAAGCGCCCCGCGTGCGAGAACGTCCCGGGTTCTCGCCAGGCCTTGAGGATGACTTCCAGCGCCTCGTCGTAGCGCGCCGTCGAGTCGTCGATGTCCAGGCCGAAGCCGTTGAACTCCACCCACTGGAAGCCGCGCCCCACACCCAGGTCCAGTCGCCCGCCCGAAAGCAGGTCGACCGTCGAAGCCTCTTCCACGAGGCGTGCCGGGTCGTGGAACGGCAGCACCAGCACCGCAGTGCCCAGCCGGATCCGCGTCGTGCGCCCCGCGATGTAGGCCAGCAGCGCCAGCGTCGAAGAGAGGATGCCGTGCCGCGTCCAGTGGTGCTCCACGAAATAGGCAGAGTCGAAGCCCAGCTGCTCCGCCAGGATCGTCTGATCGATCGCGTTCTCGAACTGGGCGCGCTGGTCCGTTGGCTCCGGCCACTGCACGTTTTGGAACAGGCCCAGCTTCATATCTTCGCCGTGCGCACCGTGAAGATGTCCGGGATGTTCGCAATTTCCGAGATCGTCTGCAGGTCGACGTCGTCGTCCAGGCCCAGCACCATCAGCGCCCGGCCGCGCTCGGTTGCCCGGCCCACGCGCATGAAGCTGATGTTGACACCCTTCGCGCCCAGGAAGGTCCCGATGCGCCCGATCATGCCCGGGCGGTCGACGTTCTCGCAGAACAGCAGGTAACCCTCGCCCGGAGAAACGTCCACCCAGAAGTCGTTGATTTCCACGATGTGCGGCCCGTCGTGCGCCACCGTGGCGCTCACCGAGGTTTCGCCGGTGCTCGTGTGCAGGTGGACGCTGATCAGGTCCTTGTAGATACCCTCGTGGTCGCCCTTGACCTCGGTGATCTTCATGCCGCGCTGCTCCGCGATCAGCCCCGCGTTGACCAGCGTCACGTTCTCTTCGCTCACCGGCGAGAGCAAGCCCCGGATCACCGCCGCCCGGATCGGCGTAGTGTCGTGCTCCACGATCTCGCCCGCGTACTGGATCTCGACGCTCTCGAACTGCCCCGTCGAGAGTTGTGTAGCCAGCGAGCCCGCCTGTGTCGCGGTTAGCAAATACGGCGCCACGATCTTGAACGCCTCCGCCGCGATGAACGGCGCGTTCACTGCATAGACCACAGGCTCGCCACGTAGCGCGGTCAGCAGCTGCTCCGCCACGTCGACTGAAAGACGCTCCTGCGCCTCCGCCGCCGAAGCCCCCAGGTGTGGCGTCACGACCACGTTGGAGTGGTGCAGCAGCGCCGACTCCGGGTCCGGCGGCTCCTGCTCGAAAACGTCGATTGCCGCCCCGGCGACCTTGCCGCTGTCCAGCGCCTTGACCAGCGCCGCCTCCGCGATCAGCTCGCCGCGCGCGACGTTGAGGATGCGCACGCCCGGCTTCATCTGGCCGAATTGCGCGTCGTCCAGGAAGTGGTGGTTCGCCGCCGTCAGCGGCAGATGCAGCGTGATGAAGTCCGATTCTGCGAGCAGCTGCTCCAGCGAGCACAGCTGCACGCCCAACGACTGGAACCGCTCCGGCGCCACGAACGGGTCGAAGGCGATCACGCGCATCTCCAGCGCCCGCGCTCGTCGCGCTACTTCGGCGCCGATACGGCCCATCCCGGCGATGCCCAGCGTTTTGCCGCGCAGCTCCACGCCCACGAACTTCGAGCGCTCCCACTTGCCCTGGCTCAGCGATGCGTGCGCCTCCGGGATGTGCCGCGCCAGCGCCAGCATCAGCCCGATCGTGTGCTCCGCCGTCGCGATCGTGATCGCGGCCGGAGCGTTGACCACCACGATGCCTCGCAGCGTTGCAGCGTCCACGTCGATGTTGTCGACTCCGACGCCCGCACGCCCGACAACGACGAGCTTCGTCGCCGCCTTGAGGACGTCTTCGGTGACCTTGGTCTCGCTGCGTACGGCCAGCGCTTCGTAATCGGGGATCGCCTGGATCAGCTCTTGCGGCGTCAGGCCCAGGCGGACGTCCACGTCGGCGCCCGCACGAAGAATGGCGAGCCCTTCTTCGCCGATGCGGTCCGTAACCAGGACGCGCGCCATGTCTGCCGGCCTAGACGCTAGATGCGGCGGGTTTCTTGTAGCCCTGGCGCTCCAGCGCGACGCCTAGCGCTTCGACTGCCGCGTCGATGTCCGCCTTGTCGACGATGCCCATGTGGCCGATACGCACGATTTTGCCCGTCAGCTTGCCCTGCCCGGACGCCAGCACCGTGTTGAACTCGGAGTTGAGCAGGGCCAGCAGCTGTCCCGCGTTTATACCCTCCGGCACAATCACGCTGGTCACCGTGTCCGACGCCTGCGGTCCTAGTGCCAGGAGCTTCAGCCCGAGCGCCGTCACCTTGCCGCGCGTGTAGTCCGCAATCGCGTGGTGGCGGGCGTTCGTCTGCTCCAGCCCCTCGTTGAACATCATGTCCAACGCCTTGTCTAGCCCGTAGTACAAGGATACGGCCGGCGTGAACGGCGTCTGACCCTTGGTCACATAGTCGCGCGCCTTGCCGATGTCGAAGTAGAACTTCTTCATGTTGGAGCGCTCGTATGCCTGCCAGGCGCGGTCGCTCATCGTCACGAACGCCAGGCCCGGCGGAATCATGAACCCCTTCTGCGAGGCCGTCGTCGCCACGTCTACCTGCCAGGCGTCTGTCGCGAACGGTATGCAGCCCAGCGAGCTGATCGCGTCCACGATCAGCAGTATCTCGGAGTTCACCGCCCGGACCGCCTTGCTGATCGCGTTGATGTCGTTCGTCACGCCCGTCGACGTCTCGTTGTGCGTCACTAGGACCGCCACCGTCTTCGGCTCTGCCTCCAGCGCTTCGGCGATCTTCCCCGGCTCCGCCGCCGTGCCTGGCTCGAAGCTCAGGCGCGTCATGTCGGCGCCATACGCCTCGGCGATGTCGCCAAACCGGTCGCCGAACTCGCCGATCGAGACGGAGAGGACCTTGTCGCCCTCGGACAGCGTGTTGACGATCGCTGCCTCCAGGGCTCCGGTGCCGGAGGTTGTGAAGACGTAGACCTCGTTGGCGGTGCGGAAGAACAGCTTCAGCCGCTCCATAATCCGCCCCTGCATCTCCGCGAACTCCGGTCCGCGGTGGTTGATCATCTGTCGCGAAAGCTCTGCCAGCGTCTCCGGCGGGCAGGGCGTGGGCCCCGGAATGCGAAGGTTTTGCACGATAGGACTCCTCAAGGGACTGACCCAGATCGTATCTGTGCGGCCAATATGGGTCAATCTACCGCTGGCATATCGTCTGCGTAATATTGTTCTGGCCCCTGCCGTGGCAAGACGTTAGACTTGAATCGAGACTGGAGCGTCGCGGTGCCTGAAAAGATCCTCATCGGCGTTGGCTGGCCTTTCCCCAACGGCTCGCTGCACCTCGGCCAGATCGCCGGCGCTTACCTGGCGCCCGATATCTTCGCCCGCTACCACAGGGTGGCTGGCAACCGCGTCGTCATGGTCTCCGGCACCGACCAGAACGGCACGCCCATCGTCATGCTCGCCGAGCAGGAGGGCGTCACTCCTCAGGAGATCGTCGACCGCTACCACAAAGAGTACCTCGATTGCTGGGAGCGCCTCGGCATTAGCTGGGACCTCTACACCTCTACCGGTACCCAGAACCACATTGAGACAGCCCAGGAGATGTTCCTCAAGCTCTACAACCAGGGCGACCTCTATGTCCGGGAGATGGAACTCACCTACTGCGTCCAGGAGAGCCGATTCCTCCCCGACCGCTACGTGGAGGGTATCTGCCCCAACTGCGGCTACGATGGTGCCCGCGGCGACCAGTGCGACAACTGCGGCAAGACGCTGGACCCCACAGACCTGATCAAGCCCCGCTGTCGCTTTGACGGCTCAACGCCCGAGCGCAGGCCCTCAGAGCACTTCTTTCTGCGCCTCAGCGCCTACGAGGACAAAGTTAAGGCCTGGCTCAGCGAAGGCAAGGAGCACTGGCGCCGCCCCGTCCTCAACTTCTCGCTCGGTGTCCTGGCGGAGGGCCTCAAGGATCGTGCCATCACGCGCGACCTGGTCTGGGGCGTCCCCATTCCCATCGAAGGCTACGAAACGAAGCGCATCTACGTCTGGTTCGAAAACGTCATCGGCTACCTCTCTGCTACCAAGGAGTGGGCCCAGAAGCAGGGCACGCCTGAAGCCTGGCGCGAGTTCTGGGAAGAGCCGGACGCCAAGATCTACTACTTCATCGGCAAGGACAACGTCTGGTTCCACACCCTCAGCTGGCCAGCGCAGGTCTTCATGTACGGCGGCCTCAACCAGCCTTACGACGTGCCCGCCAACCAGTACCTTAACTACGGTGGCTGGAAAGCCAGCACCAGCAAGGGCACCGCACCCTTCCTGCCCGAATACCTGGAGCGCTACGACCCCGATACGCTGCGGTACTACCTCAGCGCCATCATGCCTGAGTCCAGCGACGCTGAGTTCAGCGACGAAGACCTCGTGCGCCGCAACAACGATGAGCTGGTCAGTACCTGGGGCAATCTGGTCAACCGCGTCCTCACCATTACCTACCGCAACTACGACGGCAAGGTCCCGGACCCGGGTGCCCTGCGTGACGGCGACAAAGCCCTGCTCGATGCGGGTGCTGCCGCGCTCGCCGCCGTGGGTGAGAGCCTGGCAGCCTGCCACTTCCGCGAAGGCCTGCGGGCCGCCATGGCCTACGCGGCGGAGGTCAACCGCTACCTCAACCAGGAAGAACCCTGGAAGACCCGCGAGAGCGACCCGCGGGCCGCCGCCCGTGCCCTCTACACCGCCATCGGCGCTATTGAGGCGCTGAAGCTGGCGTTCTACCCCTTCCTGCCCTTCACGTCACAGCGGCTGCACGCTATGCTCGGCCACTCGGACTCAATCGGCTCCCACGGTTGGAGCGTCACGCTCCCCGTCGCCGGCACGCCCCTCCAGCTGCCCCAGCCCCTGTTCAAGAAGCTGGATGTGCCCGAGGCCGTCGCGTGATCGAGTACGTCGATACGCACGCTCACCTCCAGGAGGCGGAGTTCGCGCCCGATGTGGACGCCGTCATCGACCTCGCCCGTGCCGCCGGCGTCACCACGATCGTCGTGCCCGCAGTCGACCTCGCGACCGCCCGCAGCGGCCTCTCGCTGGCCAACAGGCACGAAGGCGTCTACACCACGGCGGGCTACCACCCCCACGAAGCGTCAGAGCTAACCCCCGACGCTCTACGCGAACTCGAAGCGCTGCTCTCAGACCCCAGGGTCGTCGCGGTGGGCGAGATCGGCCTCGACCGCTACCGCATGCACTCGCCCTTCGAAGCGCAGCTAGAGGTGCTCGAAGCAATGCTCCTCCTGGCGGAGACGCACGCGCTGCCCGTCGTCATCCACTGCCGCGACGCCTGGGAAGACGCCGCGCGGCTGCTTGTCCCCTGGGCGCGACGCGTAGCTCCCGTTTACGCTGGCCGTCCGCTGGGAGTGATGCACTACTTCACTGGGACGTTGGAGGAAGCCCGTCGCTACATCGACGTCGGCTTTCTGATCTCCATCCACACCTCGGTCACCCACCCGAAGGCCTCCGCCCTGCGCGAGGTCGTGGCGCAGCTGCCACTCGCTTCGCTGGTCATCGAGACGGACTCACCTTACGGCGCCCCGCAGGCTGTGCGCGGCAAGCGCAACGAACCGGCCTACGTCGCCGAAGCCGCAAAGCAGATCGCAGAGCTGCAAGGCGTCGTACTGGAAAATGTAGCCGAGGCCACGAGCGCCAACGCGCGACGCCTCTTCCGTCTGCCAGTCCCCGCCACCGCGCGAGGAGGTCTTGCATGACTGCACCGTTGCTCTTCAGCCGCGCCGCCCAGTCCTGGCGCAAGGAAGGTCCCGGCGGCTTCGGCAAGCGTACCGTCAAGTACTTCCTGCGCCTGGGCCGCCCTGCCGTCGGCGAACCCATCGGCGCCTACTCACGTCTGGGCGCCCGGCAGCAGAGTTTCGCAGCCATCGAGGAGCTGGTGTCGGAGGGCCTGTACGGTCTCGTGCAGAAGGACATCGGCCGCGTCGACGAGCTGCTCCAGACGCTGCGTCCGGCCGAGTTCCCCTTCCTGGCCAACATCCTGGACCACGTCCTGGCCGGTGGCGGCAAGCGCGCCCGACCCGCCGTTACGCTGCTTGCGGGCAAGCTCGGCCGCTACGATCTCGACCTGCTGGTGCCGCTCGCGGCGTCGATCGAGCTGCTGCACTCAGCCACTCTTGTCCACGACGACGTGATCGATGCGGCGCCCACCCGCCGTGGCCGCGAAACCGCCAACTCGCTGATCGATAACGCCGCCAGCGTCATGGTCGGCGATTACATGTTCGCCCACTCTGCCGAGCTGGTTGCCCGCACCGGTAACATCGAGGTCATCCGCCTCTTCGCCCGTACCCTCATGGAGATGGCCACCGGCGAACTCAACCAGGACATGACCGCCTACCAGTACGGCCAGTCCACCCTGCAGTACTTCAACCGCATCTACGGCAAGACAGCATCGCTCTTCGCCACCTCCGCCCAGGGCGGCGGCATGATCGCGGGCCTCTCGATCGAGCAGACGCTGGCCCTGCGGGCGTACGGCGAGAACCTGGGCATGGCCTTCCAGGTCATGGACGACATCCTCGACTTCACTGGTAGCAAGGAGGAGCTGGGCAAGCCCGCCGGCAGCGACCTCATGCAGGGCACGCTCACACTACCCGCGCTCCTGCTCATCGAACGCTACCCGGATGACAACCCGGTCGAGCGCTACTTTGAGGACCGCGAAGACACCGTCAACCTGAAGCGCGCCCTGGAGATGATCCGCGGTTCCGACGTCCTCGACGAATCCCTGGCTGTGGCCCATGATTTCCGCGACAAGGCCCTCAAAACCCTCGAAGCGCCGTCCCTCTTGTCGATCGACACGTCCACCGCCGTCCTCGCCCGCAAGACCATGGTCGAGATAGCTCACTGGGTCACTCAGCGCCGCTCCTAGGCCGGCGTCGTCCCATCGACAGCGCCATGACCAGAGCGCGGCAGCGCGAGGCGCTGTAATCACGCGCGCACGGTTCGGCTGGGCCCACAAAGCAAAGAGACGGCCCGAAGGCCGCCTCCCGTTCCGAGAACTGGAACTCGTCTAGTCGATGTGGCCGCTGGCGCCGAATTTCGGCGACAGCAACGGCTTGCCGTCCTGCCCGATCGCCGGGTCCAGCCCGGAGTCCACCATCATCCTGGCGTGCCGCCGCTTCAGGTGAGTGATCTCTCGGACGGCGTCGATGTCTGCAGACGTGGGGATCGGCGGTGGGTCGGGGCGGAACAGCTCCGGGTGCTCGTTTACGGGCACGCCGCCGGTGTTCATCGTCTTCACCTTACGGCCGTCGTGGTGCCAGTACGTGAAGTCGTCCGGGATGCGCCGCGGCATGCCGTCACGGAACGTGAACGCCGAGAACGACGTCGGCATGATGCGCAGCGAATCGCGGTCGCATAGCGGGCACGGCGCCGGCTCCGAGGACTCGCGCATCGAACGCAGCTCCTCGAACACGCCGTCGCAGCCCTGACAGTAATACTCGTAAAGCGGCATAAGCCCCCCCTGCTACTCAAAAAGTGTCTTCTTATGATACGTCAAACGCACGTCCGCGTGATTCACAGCGCCGCCACCAAGCCCTCTAATTCCGTCAGGCTCCGGATCAGGTGGTCCGCCCCCGCCTCGCGCAGGGTCGCCCCGTTGTCCCCCGTCAGCCTCCCCACCGCTACGATGCCGGCGGCGCGCGCCACCTGCATGTCGTACACGCCGTCCCCGATGAACATGCCTGCGGCACTCAACTCCCCATCGCGTAGCCCCAACGCCTCGCCGATGAGCTTGAAGTGCCCCGGGCCCTTCGCCATATGCAGCACGCCCGTGTCTGTACCCAGGATCACCCGAAACAGCTTGTCGATTCCGGTCAGACGCGTGTTGCGCGCCACGAAATCGGTGTTGCCGCCGCTGCTCACCACGAGCGTATGCCTCTGGGCGCGCAACGACTCCAGTACCTCGACCGTCTCAGGGAACAACGACGGCTCGAATGCACCCGACGCTGCCCAGTAGTCGGCCGTCAGCTGGTCGGCCAGCGCGTCATCCATCGACTCCGTCGCCCTCAGCACCTCGACGAACTGCGGCCTCGGCCCCTTGCCCATCTCCCGGATGTAAATCGGCCGGCTCAGCGCCTCCGGCACGCCCCTGCGTTCGAGGAGCATCTCGCAGAACAGGTTGGCCAGTGGCCCCATCGTGTCCAGCAGCGTCCCATCCAGGTCGAAGATCAGCAGCCGCTTCATGCGCACCTTCAGGGGGTTTGGGGCGCAGCCCCATCTTCTAACGCTAGAAAACGCTTCATGCGCACCTTCAGGGGGTTTGGGGCGCAGCCCCATCTTTCAATACCGGTGTCTGACGCAGCGTCTCCACGAAGCGCGCGCTGCGCACCTCCCGCTCCAGCACGTAACGCACGTAGTCACCCAGGCAGCTCTCCAGCTCCGCGGCCAGCGCCCCGGACACCCGCACCCGCGTCACCTCCTCGTAGGGCGCCCGCTGCAGCAGACGCAGCAGTTTCAGCGCGTTCAGGCTCAGCCCAGCCAGCCTCAGCGAGTCGTCCTCGCACGCCGGGCACACCGCTCCGCCCGCGGCGCTGCTCCAGAAGTTCGCCTCCGGCTCCAGCCGCTTACCGCAAACCGCGCACTCTCCCAGCGACGGCCGGTAGCCTAACTCTGCCAACAACCGCAGCTCGAAGCGTCGCGACGCCAGCTCGTACTCCGGCGCCGAGTCCAGATAACCCAGCGTTTCCACCAGCAGACGAAACACGGGGTTGCCCTCGGAGCGCTCAGGCGTCAGACGCTCGACTAGCTCGGCGCAGTACAGACCCCGGCTCAGACGCTCGAGGTCCTCGCGTAGCGCCGGAAACGCCTCGATCGTCTCGGCTTGCGTCACGATGTCCAATTCGCGCCCCTCGGCCAGCAGATACGCCCCCAGGGTCAGCGGCTCCAGGTGCCCCGCCAGGCGGCTCTTGGTGCGCCGCACGCCCTTCGCCACGGCGTCCACCTTGCCCTGGTGCGCCGTATACAGCGTGACGATCTTGTCGGCCTCGCCCAGCTTGCGCTGCCGCAGCACGATCGCCTCTGCCTTGTAGACGCGCGGGCGTGGCATCAGTGCGCCAGATACGGACGGTTCGCGGGTAGGGAATGCATTAGCTGTTGCGCTCAGCCTCCCATGACTCGACGAGAAAAATTGCGGTCGCGCCAGCTGAGTTGACCGCCAGGCCTGCGATTCTGACATTTGCACCTGGACTTCCCAATCCTTTGCCATGCGAATCGCTGAGCGGCGTATTGCGGAGGCGGCCCACACCCTGCACTACCTGCTGCACGCCAGCTAGTATCTGGTTCACAGCTTCTTGGGCATCCTTGCTCGGCGCTATGTGGAGTTCGGAAGCTGCAAGCCAGTAGAGTTTCGGAAGATCTTCCCCTTTGGAGTAATCGATGCCACGGGCGTCGAGGATGTGTTTGCAGACGGTTTCGAGCAAAGTTCGGGCCGCGGTGATTGCGCCACTAGGATCTGTAGGCATACGACCCAAAGCTTTGTTCCATGCGTCGCTGACGTGTGGACGATCGACCTTCGACAAGACGTCAGATGATGCCAAAGGAGTTGACCTGGATTGACGTGCTTCAAGGTGTGTCAGCAAAGGTTCGAACTCCACTCGAATGTAGTGGCGTCGCTCGCTATATGTGCTGAACTTCAGCTTGATGAACCCCCAAAACTCCGAAAGGTTCCGGTAGGTTCGTATGAAACTAGGAAGGAGCTCCCGAAGGTCGTCGCTTTGCACGAACTCTCTTCTGACCCGGACGTACTCTCCGTCATCACCGGCGGTCCCGGTCGCATAGCTCATTACGACAGACTTGAGACGTTCGGCCTTTTCCAAGTCAGTTAAGACTTCTTCGTACTCCATCACAGCTCCTGGCGGTTCTCCAGCGCCCGCGATAGCGTCAGGTCGTCCGCGTACTCCAGGTCGCCGCCCATCGGCAGGCCGCGCGCCAGCCGCGTCACTTTGATGCCCAGCGGCTGTAGCAGGCGTCCCACGTACATCGAAGTCGCCTCGCCCTCCAGGTTGGGGTTTGTGGCCATGATCACTTCGCGCACCACCCCGTCGCGCAGCCGCTCCAGCAGCTCGCGTACCTTGAGCTGCTCCGGCCCCACGCCATCCATGGGTGAGATGGCGCCGTGCAGCACGTGGTACAGGCCCTTGTGGCCGCGCGTGCGCTCCATGGCCAGGATGTCCATCGGCTCCTCCACCACGCAGATCATCGTGCGGTCGCGGCCCTCGTCTGTGCAGATCAGACACGGGTTCACGTCCGTCGTGTTCTGACAGACGCTGCACAGCGTGATCTTCTCCTTGACCTCGATGATCGCCTCAGCCAGCATCTGCGCCTCGTCCTTAGAGGCGCGCAGCAGGTAGTAGGCGAGGCGCTGGGCGCCCTTCGGCCCCACGCCCGGCAATCGGTGCAGTGCTTCGATCAGCTTGGCCACGGGGGCGGCGGCCCCGGATGGTCGCCAGGGCTCGTTCACGCGCCTACCTCTTGTTGGCGCGCCGGGCAGCGCGGTTCATGCCTGGAGGCGCTCCACCGCCATCGCCCCCGCCGAGGCCTGGTATGCCCAGCCCTTCGAGCCCGCCGGTCACGCTGCCCATCGAGTCAGAATGGAACGCCTGTACCTGCCCGATCGCCTCGTTCATCGCTGCGATCACGAGGTCTTCGAGCATGCCCATATCGTCCGGGTCGACCACCTCCGGGTCGATGTGTAGCGACTTCACGCGATAGCCGCCGGTGATTTCAACCTTTACGGCGCCGCCACCGGCCGTGGCCTCCGCGACGCGGTTCTCGATCTCTTCCTGCGCCTTGAGCATGCGCTCCTGCATCTGCGCGAGTTGTTTAAGCATGTCCTGATTCATGCTGGGTCCTCCGGTTCAGACGAAAGGATGCGCCCGCCCATTTCCTGCGCCGCCCTGACCAGCGCGCTGCGGCTCCCCGCATCACGCTGGTTCCAGGCCTCCACGTTCGCGTCGTGCACGCAGCGCACGCTCATCGGCCTGCCCATTACCTCCGAGACTATAGCCACCAGTGCGTCCAGGTTTGACTTCTCCGACGCCTTATTTGCATGGAAGGGAAACTTGAACCCAATCACGATGGCGGACTCGTCGGCTTCAATGATATCGCAGCCGCCGTTCAGCACTGCCCCCAGCTGGAAGCCCGCCGCCCGCGCCTTGTCGTACACGGCTCGCATCTGTCCTCTCGCCCCCTCCAGCGAGGCATCGACCGGCCCCTTGCTCGCCACCCGCACCGTCTGCGGCGCCGGAATATCGGCCTGTGGTTCAGGCTCGCGCGGGTCGACAGGCTCGGCGCGAACGGGCTCGGAAGGTGGCGCGTCCTCCACCACAGCGTCCGCTCGTCCTGGGGAGCCTGGTCTGGCTTCTGACGGCACAGCCGCCGCGGGCCTCGGCGCCTCCACGGTCGTCTCTCGCGCCGGAGCAGGCCTGCCCATACTCGGTGCCGCCGCCGGTTGTCCGATTGCCCGATTGCCCGTTTGGGCGTTTGCCTCTTTGCCCATCCCTAACGCGCACTCCGCCAGCGCGATGTCCAGCGGCAGCGTCGAGTTCGGGTCTGCCTTGAGGTCTGCCTCCCCGAACGCCTTCAGCGCCGTGAGCAGACTCGGCGTCGATACGTCCTTCACGGCGTTGCGCAGGTCCTGCATGCGTTCCTGCGTCGCGCCCTCTGACGGCTCGATGCCGTTCTTAACCATGAGCAGATCCCGCAGCTCGTCCACCAGCTCGCGCTGGAACTGGCGCAGGTCGAGGCCGTCGTCACGTACGGAGCCGATTAGTGTGAGCCCGCCGGCCAGGTCGCTCGCCAGCGCCAGGCGTGCCAGCTGCCCCGCGCGCTCGTCACCGATCAGCCCCAGCCCAGTGCGCACGTGCTCCACCGTCAGGTCAGAACCGTATGAAGTCGCCAGCTGGTCCAGCAGGTTCACGGCGTCGCGATGGCTCCCCGTCGCGGAGCGCGCGATTAGCTCGAGCGCCGCCTGCTCCACCGTGAAGCCCTCGCCGGCGCAAATCCGTTGCAGGTTGCGCACCATCGACACCAGGGGCGCCCGCCGGAAGTCGAAGCGCTGGCAACGCGAGGAGATCGTCGCCGGCAGCTTGTGCGCTTCGGTCGTCGCCAGGATGAACACGACGTGCGGTGGCGGCTCCTCCAGCGTCTTGAGCAGCGCGTTGAACGCCGCCTCCGTCAGCATGTGCACCTCGTCTATCAGGTA
>CAZNHI010000008.1:0-20755 GCA_964572535.1 uncultured Dehalococcoidia bacterium | reverse complement strand
ACATCCAGCCCATCATCAGGAACGGCCGCGGCCCGATGATCTGCACGTCAATGTTGCGCTCGTCCATGTAGTGGACGTGCTGCGTCTCTACCACGCGCTTGAAGTTTTCGTCCTGCAGCGGCCCCGGACGCTTGTCGTTCGGCTGCATCAGGACGCTACGCGCCTGCGGTGTGTTTGATGCCATCAGCAACGCAGCACCCGCCCGGTAGGCATCCGGTGCGGTTACGTGACCGTGGACATCGTAGACTTTCTGTCCGTTAAACACGCTTCGTTTCCTTTCCTCGCTGACCCAAGAAACCTCAATTACAGAGCCGAATGCTCTATAAAACCAAACAGACTGCGGGGTGATGGATCAACCTGCCAGGACGGCAGGATGGCCTGCTATCTGCAAGCGCGGGTAGTCTACCACTGCTTCCGAGCAGCGGCCACACCCGTCACTAGCTCAACTGCGTCGATTGACGCGAACCTGTGAGCTGACTCCTACTTACCCGGCGGGAACACCGCCACGCACTTGCACGAGTTCATCAGCCAACTCTCAATGAACTGGCAGTAGCTCGCCTTTTGCCCCAGCTCGTGCATCGCGCCCGCAAGCGGGATCCAGTTCAGCAGCTCCTGCTCGCCGCAGGACTCCAGCTGCTCCAGGCTCAAGTCCCGCCATGCCAGGTAGTTGCCGGACTTCAGCTCCTCGAAGCGCGCGCGGTCGGACTCGATGTCGGGGAAGATCCAGTTGTTCTTGTCTGTCAGGAAGGCGTGCGACCAGCTGGACGAGCCGATCACGGCCGCCCGCCACGGGCTCTCACGCAGGATCTTCGCCACCGCCACGCCCAGGTCGAAGAACCGTTTTGGCGAAGGAGAAGGCGGGTCAAACTCGATGTCTGCCTCCGTGAACAGCCGGCCGCTCAGCCCCTTGCCGCTGACCACGTTGCGCCCGTAGGCGTTGATCTGGAACGGCACCACCGGGTAATCCCAGCCGATGCGGTCGTAGTCCAGGTACATCTGCGTGTTGATGAACGCGTGGCCCAGGCCCTCCAGGTGCAGCGAGTTGTAGGCATATGGCACGTCGAAGCCCTGCTCCATCAGCTTCGTCACCAGATACTTCGCCGCCTCGCGATGCCCCGGCGTCACGAACGTCTTGTCGTACGGCTCCTCCCAGACGTTGGGCCGCTGCGGACGCGGGAAGCTACGCAGGTGCGGCTGAGTCTGGTATTCGCCCGCGATCCAGACACAATACGGCGGGATGATGTCTTCCTTAAAGTTCTCGTACTGGTCGTCGCCGAAGATTACGACGACGTCCGGCGCGAAGTCGTCCAACGCCTTGCGCGCGAGGCGGACGCCCTCGACGAACTCGTTGCGGTGCCGCGTCGCGAAGGCACTGCCTTCGTCATCGGCCCACTCCTCCTGCATCGGCGCCGGCCAGTTCTTCGGGTCCTTCAGCGCCACCGGCACCTTCGGGCTCGTAATCGTCGACTTCACCCGCATCGACATCTCGCTGTCGGCGAAGATGAACCCCGGGTAGTGGCTCAACCCGAGACCGAGAACTTCACCCATCGGGGCACTCCTATCGTCGTTACCTCTCTCCGTGCGAGAGGGCTAGGGCTCATTCTGAGCCTCATCGAGCGATCAAGGCCTGACCGGGCCCTCACCAGCTCCGTGCGACACATTCGTCGAACCGGATCTTACCCCCTTCCCGAGCGCACCTGCTACCGCCGCCACGTCGCCGCTCCGAGCCTGGTCCTGCTTCAGAGCACTCTGGCCTTACGGGGGCTAGAATTTGATCGTGAAGACACCAACCTGGCTGTACGATGAGCGCCTCGGCGTGGTGGCGGCCGTGTCGGCGACGGCTCTCCTCACGGCTGTTCTGCTGCCGCTGCGGCCGGGCCTCACCTTACTCAACGTGGGGTTGCTGCTCTTACTCCTGACGCTTGCCACGGCGGCAATCTGGGGCGTTCGGGTCGGCATGCTGACTGCGGCCATCACTAACCTCTCTCTGAACTTCTTCTTCGTGCCTCCCTTCCACAAATTCGAAGTGGAAGATGCTTCCAATGCAGTCGCGTTGGTCGTCTTCCTGGTCGTCTCTCTGGTGGCGGGATCCCTCGTCTCAGCGGCGCGCACATCGGCGGAGCGGGCGCGCCTACGACAGGCCGAGAGTGATATTCTGCTTCAACTCAGCCGGGCGCTCATTGGACGGACTGACCCTGGCGCAGCGCTGATCGCCCTCTGTGACCTTGCCGTATCGAGTCTCAGTGCCCGGGCTGCCACCGTCCTCGGAGCCGGGCCGGCTGGGTGGATGGTCCTGGCCAACTCGGGTGATGAAACGGCGAGCCGGGAGCTCGACCCCGAAGAACGCTCCATAGCCGACAGAGTCCTGTCGTCTGGCCGGTTGGAAGGCGTCGGCTTCAGCGGACTCGCTCACACGCGACGTCCACGTCTCGTGCTACCGCGAGGCTTTTCGGACCCGCCCCGCACGAGTGTCACCTTCGTCCCGTTGCGCATTGGCGAGCGGCCACTTGGCGTCCTCCGCCTGGACGGGCCCCTGGGCGACACGATCGTGCGACGCGAGCCGGAGCGCTTGCTCACCGCCTTCGCCCAGGAGGCTTCCCTTTCGGTTCAGCGCCTCGAGCTTGCAGGAGCGGCGGCTGAGTCCGAAGCCTTACGTCGCGCTGATGAGATGAAGACCGCCTTGATGCACTCAATCTCACACGATCTCAAGACGCCGCTGGCCGGCATCAAGGCCGCTGTATCGGCACTCCTCGATGAAAAAGTGTCTTGGTCTGAAGAGGATAGAGCCGCCTTCCTTGCGACCATCGAATCCCAGACCGACCGCCTGGACCAGTTAATCAGCGACATTCTCGATCTCAACCGCCTAAAGTCTGGATCGATCGCGATCCGTCGCGAGGAAATCGACGTGGTCGACCTACTCGACGAGGCTGTTGCCAGTGCAACTGTAGGCCACAAGATCGAAGTCCACGCCTGCGAGGCTGTGATATCAATCGACGCCACGTTGGTGAGGCAGATCCTCGTCAATCTGCTGTCAAATGCGGCGAAATACTCTCCCACCGATGACCCCATCGAGGTGAGCGCAGAGGTGACCGGCGCTTGTCTCAAACTTGTGGTCGCAGACCAGGGCCCCGGCATCGAGGAGGAAGACCTGCCGCATGTCTTCGAACCCTTCTATCGTTCGGAGCGCGACCGGACAAAACAGGGCACGGGCATAGGCCTGGCAATCGTCAAAGGCTTTGCGGAGCTTCTCGGGGGGAGCGCCACGGTCGAGAACACCGGGACCGGCTGCAGCTTCGCGGTGTCTTTGCCGGTCGGCGAACCTGACCACGCCGTGAAGGCATGAGCGGGCCTCGCGTCCTCATAGTCGACGACGAGCAGCAGTTACGTCTCGCGCTGAGGCGGATGCTCGAGGGCAATGGCTACACAGTACACGAGGCAGAAGACGGCCACTCCGTCATCGGTGCGGTCGAAACCTTTCATCCTGACGTGGTGCTGCTAGACCTGATGCTGCCTGACATAAACGGAGTCGACCTGTGCGGCCTAATCCGGGAGTTCTCTCAGACGCCGATCATTGTTCTTTCGGTCCTGGGTGACGAAGCCTCCAAGGTCAACGCCCTTGATGCCGGCGCCGACGACTACTTGACGAAGCCGTTTGGCTCTGAGGAGTTGCTGGCGCGTGTAAGGGTTGCTCTAAGACGCGGTGCTTCGGATCGCAACCAACAGGCTGTCTTCCGTTCTGGCGATCTAACGGTCGACCTGGAAAGGCGCCACGTAGAAGTGGCCGGGGCGAGCCTCCACCTGACACCGACGGAGTACGCGCTCCTTAAGTACCTTGTTCTCAATCAAGGCAAAGTGATCACCCAACCGATGCTCCTCAGAGCAGTCTGGGGCGCAGGTTACACCCAAGACAGCCATCTGCTGCGCACCTACGTCAATCAACTCCGCGTCAAGCTCAATGACGACCGGATGAGTCCGAAATATATCCAAACCGAGCCGGGTGTCGGCTACCGCTTCCTCATGGAGCCAGAATCCTGACAATTCTCTGACGCGTCCGTTCCCCATCCTTACGCCGTCCTGACAGGTTCCTTCCTACGCTGATCTCAGGAAGGCAGCAAGAGGATGGACGTGGAACCCACGGACGAAGCCGACCCTGAAGAGCATCGAGTGGTGAGGCTGCAGCGGCGAGCCCCTGATCCCTCAATCACGCTAGAGGGCGGTGTGCATGGCAGCAAGCCGGGCGCGCCATTCTTGCGAAGAATCAGGGAGCGACGCCAGGCCTTGCGCAGACTTGGACCTGGCGGCTACGAAGCGACAGAAGCGGCGCTTCAACCCAAGACTCTCGTTGGCAGGCTAACGTCCCAAGCTCGCAAGCTGGTGCTCGGGCGGCCCCTGGCTACGTCTGAGCTTCACCTTCAGCGGCTGTCCAAGCTAAAGGCCCTTGCGGTTTACTCCTCCGACAACCTCTCCTCCTCGGCCTACGCAACGGAGGAGATCCTGCTCATCCTGGTTGTCGCGGGCACGGGCGCTCTCGTTTACTCAATTCCCGTTACCGCCGCGCTGGTCGGCCTCACCGTCCTTGTGGTTACATCCTATCGCCAGACCATTCGTGCATACCCCAATGGCGGCGGCGCCTATATCGTCGCCTCTGCCAACCTCGGATTCCGGGCCGGACTTCTGGGAGGTTCGGCTCTCCTCGTGGATTACATCATGACCGTCGCAGTCTCGATCGCGGCGGGCGTGGCCGCCGTCACCTCGGCAGTCCCGCCTCTCCTTGAGTACCAGGTCCCGCTCGCCCTTTTCTTCGTGGCCATCATCACAACCGCCAACCTGCGCGGAATCCGAGAGTCCGGGACTATGTTTGCGATACCGGCTTATTTCTTCATTTTCAGCTTCGGCGCCATGCTCGCAGTCGGCCTCGTGCGGGCAGCTCTTGGCGACGAGTTGCGAGCGGACGCTCCAGAGCACGCGCTCGAGGTTGGAGCCAGCGCGCTCACTCCCCTCCTCTTGCTACGTGCCTTTTCCTCCGGCGCAGCAGCCCTGACCGGTATTGAAGCAGTCGCCAACGGCGTACCAAACTTCAAGCCGCCGGAGTGGCGCAACGCCATCACCGTCCAGGCGTGGATGGTGACCATCCTGTCAGCCTTTTTCATTGGCACAACACTACTAGCTCACCAGATGCAGATTGTGCCCTCTGAGACGCAGACAGTGGCCTCGCAAATCGCGAAGACCGTATTCGGCGGAGGCCTGCCGTTTTACATGATCCAAGCAGGAACCGGCCTGATCCTGGTTCTGGCCGCGAATACCGCGTTTGCGGACCTGCCGGTCTTAGCGTCCGTGATGGCCCGGGACCGTGTCATGCCGCATCAGTTCCTGTTCAGAGGCGACAGGCTTGTCTTCTCCAACGGCATCCTTCTTCTTGGCATTGCCTCGTCAGGCATTCTCGTGCTTTTCGGGGCAGAGACGACGAAAATCATTCCCCTTTACGCCTTCGGAGTCTTTACAGCATTCACCCTGTCTCAGTTCGGGATGGTCGTGCATTGGCGGCGCTTGCGCGAGCCCGGGTGGCGACGCGCAATCGTCATCAGCGGCATAGGCGGGACCGTCACACTCGTCGTCGCCTTCATCGTTGGCGCCACGAAGTTCACGCACGGGGCCTGGCTTTCCATGTCGATCATGCTGGCTCTGTTCGCGGTGCTTTTGCTCATCCGCAAGCACTACGCAACGGTAGACAGGGAGCTGGCTCTGCCTACTGATACTGAACTGGGCCCAGACAAGGCCGCCCTCAGTCAGAGTCCTTCACCGGACCAGCCTGTGATTCTCCTCGTAAGTAGCATCAATCGCTCGACGGCTGAGGCCATTGCTTACGCGCGATCGCTGCAGCATCCGATTGCGGCCGTGCACATCTCGCTCGACCGCGAGGCCGGCGAAGATCTACGTAGACGCTGGGAAGAAGCTGTACCCGATGTGCCTCTGACGATTATCGAGACGCCTTACCGCGCCCTGGTGGCTCCGCTTCTGGCTTACCTGGACTCACTTCACCCGAGTATTGCGGCCCCAATAACGGTCCTCATGCCAGAGATCATCAGTAAGGGACCCTGGCAACGTCTACTACATGGCCGCTCATCCGCCAGGCTTCGCCGGGCGTTGCTGGCTCGCCCGGCAACGGTCTTGATCAGGCTGCCCTACACGTTGTAAGCCCAGGCACGCGAGATGGACTCAGGAAAACTCGTGGCCGGGGCCCGCTTTGCCGTTTGTGACTGCTACACGCGCCCCTCACCGCAACTCCTGGTCGATCACGTGCACGTCACCCAGGTCCGCCAGCCTGCCCCCGTCCTCGAACAGCACCCTGATCTCCTCCGGCAGCACCGCCCCGTCCCACACCTCCGTAAACGGCAACACGCGCCCCGCGAAGCCGCCAACCGCCCAGAAGATCAGCAGCTCGCGCCGCAGCTCCTGCCCCTCCTCCACGATCGCGCTTAATATGATTCCCACGTGCGCGCAGGAAACCGGCTGCACCCTCACCGCCAGCTCATCGCACGCGAACGCGTACAGCTTCAGCCCACCGAGACCCAGCTCGTCGCGCGCGTTCGGCTGTATCGAGCTCACGAAGCGCTGAATCTTCTGCCTCGCCGCCTCCTCACTCACGGTCGCTTCACCCGAGAAGCGGCGGGCAACCACGTAGCCAAGCCTGCCCTCGTCCGGCCCTACTCCCTCGCACAGCGGCATCGGCCCCAGGTTCCCTCCCGGGCAGATGTAGAACCGCGGCACGCCGAAGTCCATCACGGCAGTAACGTTGCTCCTCTGCAGCGCTCGCTCGATGCCTTGCGCCAGGATGCAGCTCGCCTCGCCCCAGGGGCAGTCGCCCACCGCCGCCAGCGTCGCGACCGCCTCCGTCACGTCCGGCGCCGCCTTACCATCTGCATCGAAGCGGCCGCGCTGGAAGTACGAAGCCACGGAGCCAGCCACGACCACGCCTATGATCAGCGCCACCCATATCGCCGTCCGATTGCTCATCCCTGCTCCCGGCGGCCATTCTACGAGAAACTCCCCTGCGATTGGCCCGGCCAACCACGCCCCTTCCTGTCATTCCGAGGCACGAGGAATCTAGCGAAACCCACCAACGCCCCCGCATTTCCCAACCCACTGACACAACGATGTCAGGAACGACGCCTTATCATGTCTGGCGATGCCGAACACCAACGACCGCAAGCTCGAGCGCCTCGAAGACATCCCCAACGTCGGCAAAGCCATCGCCGCCGACCTGCGGCTCCTCGGCGTCGAGCAGCCGGGCGACCTCAACGGCCAGGACCCCTACGACCTCTACGACCGCATCAACGTCGCGACCGGTCAGCGCCAGGACCCCTGCCTGCTGGACACCTTCATCGCCGCCGTCCGCTACGTCGAAGGCGGCCCAAAGCTCCCCTGGTGGGCCTTCACCGCCGAACGCAAGCGCACCCTCTCTACTCGCAGGCAGACAAAATCCGGATAGATGTCGAGACCAGGCTCTACCACCCTGGCGATACAATCCACCGTGTGACCAATAGCATTTACATCGTCTCTGGCATCCCGGGCGCCGGCAAGACCACGGTTGCCCGCATCCTCGCGCAGCGTCTCGGCCGCGGCGTCCACATAGAATCCGACCTCTTGCAGGAGTGGATCATCTCCGGCGGTCTTTGGCCCCAGCAACAACCACAGGACGAAGCCGAACGCCAGCTTCGCCTGCGCACTCGGAACGTTTGTCTCCTCGCGGACTCGTACTTCGAAGCGGGCTTCACGCCGGTCATCGATGACGTCGTAATCGGTTCCCGCCTCGATGACTTCCTGCACGACCTCGGCAGTCGCCCCATACGCTTCGTGGTACTCATCCCGCGTCTGGACGTTGTGGAGAGGCGCGATGCGGAGCGCTCGACGAAGCACGTCTTCTCGATTTGGTCCCATCTCGACGCATCGCTGCGCGGACACTCTCCTCGCGCCGGACTCTGGCTCGACACTTCGGACTTCACCGCAGACGAAACCGTCGAAGCCATCCTAGCCGGCGCAGAGGAGGCCCTTCTCCCCGCCTAAAACACAAAAGGGGCCCCTCTCGAGACCCCTCTTGCTTCTTGCCGCTTGCCTTTACGCTCCCACGAAGCTCAACAGCGCCTGCCGCTTCTCCACGCGCACCGCGTGTAGCGCCCGCTCGAACGCCGCCGGCACCTCCGCCGGGTCTTCGACACGCTCGCCGTAGCCGCCCGCCGCCTGGCAGATCATCTCGAAGTCCAGGCTCGGTGAGAGGTCGCTGAAGGGGTACGTCTTCGTCTTTTCCTGCCAGCCGTCCGGGTACACACTCTTTGTCGCGGTCTGCACCGCGTTCCAGCGTGAGTTGTTCCACACCACGTACAGCACCGGCAGGTTCATCTTGCGCGACACCCAGTGCCCCGCCTCCGGCACGCCGAACATATACGAACCGTCACCGATAGTGGCCACGACCGTCCGATCCGGCGCCGCCAGCTTCGCGCCCAACGCTGCGCCCACGCCCCAGCCCAGCACTCCCGCCGTCGAGACGCCGTAGTATTGCTGCGGCTGCGTGAACTCAAACTGCGTCATGTCCAGGCCCAGCTCGCTGATGATCGTCATGTCATCGCCCCGCAGTTGCTCCAGGCAGTAGGACACCCACGCCTTGTCCAGCGGCTGCTTGCCCTTACCCGCCAGCGCCCGCTCCTTCGCCGCCGCGCGCACCTTCTCGTGGTTCGCGCTCCAGCGCTCACCGCGCTCCTTGATCGCTGCGACGTCCAGCTTCTCGGCCTTCAGCGCGTTGACCAGCCCCTCGATCGTAGAGCGCGGCAAGCCGCTCAGATTCACATGCACCGGGAAGCTGCGCAGCGGGAAGTTCGTGAACAGCGGGTCGACGCCGATGCCCACCACCGTAGCGTTCTCGCTCGGCCCCGACGCCATCGCCGGCATCCACGGCACGTCTTGCTCGAACACGAGCACCACGTCCGCCTCTCCCAGCGCCGACCCCGCCATGCCGCCCTGGTGGAGCCGGTGCGTCACCGGGAAGTTCATATACGTCCCGCCCGCGAACACCGGCATGTTCAGCAGCTCAGCCAGCTTCACCAGCTGCGGCACCGCCTGCGGGTCGCGGCCCAGCGCTGCCGTCACCGCTATCGGGTTCTTTGCCTGCGCCAGCAGCGCCGCGACTTCCTTGATCGACTCCGGCGCCGCCATCGAGACGTTCGGCTGCATCCGCGGCCGCTCCGAGTACGAAAACGACTCTATCTCCTGCGCCAGCACCTCACGCGGCAGGCTCAGGTAGACGGGGCCCTGCGGCTCGCTCTGCGTGATCGCCAACGCCCTGTCGACCACGCCCTCCAGGTCAACGCCCGGGCGCAGCTCGTAGTCCCACTTTACCCACTCGCGCACCATGCTCCCCTGGTCGCGAGACTCCTGCGCCCAGTGGATACCGCCGTTGCGGGAGCCCTTCAGCCCGCTCTCCGTAAGCGGCGTGCGCCCCGCGGAGAACAGCATCGGCACGTTGTTGCTGCGGGCGTTGATCAGACCGCCGGTCGCGTTTGCGGTGCCCGGTATCGTGTGCACCATGACCACCTGCGGGCGCCTCGTCACCATCGTGTAGCCCGACGCCATCGCCATCGCCGTGATCTCGTGCGGCACCGTCACCGGCTTCGGCACGGGTAGCTCCTGCTCCAGCCGCTTCGCGTAGGCGTCCACAATCGGCCCGAAGTCCGTGCCGCCGTTGCCGAAGAAGTAGTCGACGCCTCGCGCCGCCAGCAGCTCGATGTACGCCTCTGCCATCGATTCGACTGCAACCTGCTTCATGATCAGCTACCCCTTACTAACCCCTTAAGTGTTCGCGAGCGCTATTCTACGCCGCCCGCCAGGGCCGCGATAGCACAGCTAGGCCCCCTGCTGAGTCCGCTTCGCCGCGTCCTGCGACAGCGCCGCCGCCGCCATCTGCGCCGCCCGCGCCGTCGATGGCATCACGATGCCCTCGGCGTCGAACGCCTTCTTCAACCTCAAGCGCAACTCGCCCATCACGGCCCACTGCTCGATCGGCGCCGTATCGCCGACAACCTTCAGCTCGATGCCGGTGTCGCCAAACTTGTCCACCCGCAGCACGTGCGGCGGGTCTTTGATCTTGCCCCCGAACACCGCGTCTGCCGCCATCTCCTTGCCCACGCGATCGATCACCTCGATTACGCGCTCCAGGTCAGACTCGTACGCCACCGCGACGTTCAGGTTCACGCGCGAGTAGCCCTTGGTCCAGTTGCTCGCTACCTCCACCTGGCTGTGCGGCACGAAGTGCACCGTCCCGTCCAGGTCTCGCAGCGTCGTCCGGCGCAGGTTGATATCCTCCACCAGCCCCGTCACGCCCGCGATCGTCACCACGTCGTTTTTGCCGTACTGGTTCTCGACCAGGATAAACACGCCGTTGATCAAGTCCTTGACCAGGTTCTGCGCCCCAAAGCCCACCGCCAGGCCCGCCAGACCCAGCCCCGCAATCATCGGCGCCACGTTAACGCCAAACTCCGGCAGCGTGGTCACGATCACGATCAGCAACACGGCGACCAGCGCCGTCCGGTAGATCACGTGCGACAGCGTCTCGATTCGCTTCGAGACCTCGCCCTCCGGCTCGCCGCCCATCTGTTCCCGGATCGCCACCCGGATCAGCGGGTCGATAATCCGCTGCAGCAGCCACACCCCCACAAACGCCACCACGACCACCAGCAGCACTCGCAGCGCCGCATCGATCGCGTCATCGCGAAACGTATCGTCGAACGTAATCAGCAATCCGGTACGCAGACCCACACCCCCCGTCACAAGCTCCCCAGATTATAGAAGCGCAATTCCACAAAGCAGGAACCAAAGGAACAAGCTGAGAACGAACGCCGCGTCTGCTCATGTTCCCTCTGTTCCCCTTGTTCCCTATCCCATGCTCCTTGTTCCTTGTTCCATGTTCCAGCGAAGCTCTAAGATCGCGACGAGGAGAACCGCAAGCATGAATGACACCGAGTACAGCGCCCTGGTCGAACGCGACATCGCCCACCTGATCCACCCTCAGTTCCTGCAGGGCGACCAGCGCAAGGCCATCGTCTTCGCCAAAGGTGAAGGATCCATCCTCACCGACGTCCGCGGCCGCGAGTACATCGACGGTCTTTCCTCTCTGTGGAACGTCGCCGTGGGTCACGGCCGCAAGGAGCTTGCCGAGGTCGCCGCGAAGCAGATGAGCCAACTCGCCTTCGCCAACGGTTACACCGGCTACTCCAACGTCCCGGCCATCGAGCTGGCTGAGCGGCTCGTCAGCCTCAGCTACTCGAACATGGACGCCGTCTTCTACGCCAACTCCGGCTCAGAGGCCAACGAAGTCGCTTTCAAGCTGGCGCGCTTCCACTGGTTCCTCAAGGGCAAGATGGACAAGGTCAAGATTATCTCCCGCCGCCAGTCCTACCACGGCGGCACCCTCGCCACCACCGCCGCCACCGGCCTGCCTGCCTTCTGGCGCGGCTTCGGGCCGCTGGACCCCACCTTCATCCGCGCCTCCGACATCCACCCCTTCACTTCCTGCACCGCCGAATGCGCTCTCGGCATCGAAGAGACGATCCTGCGCGAAGGCGCCGACACCGTCGCCGCGATCATCGCCGAGCCCGTGCAAGGCGCCGGCGGCGTCATTCCCCCCGGCGCCGACTACTTCCCCAAGCTGCGTGAGATTTGCGACAAGCACAACGTCCTGCTCATCGCCGATGAGGTGATCACCGGCTTCGGCCGTACCGGCCGCTGGTTCGCGCTGCGACACTGGAACGTCCAGCCGGACATCGTCACCTTCGCCAAGGCCGTGACCAGCGCCTACATCCCGCTCTCTGGCGCCATCGTCTCCAAGGAGATCCACAAGGGCATCCTGGAGTCCGCGGGCGACCGTTTCATGCACGGCTTCACCAACTCGGCCCACCCGGCCGCCTGCGCCGTCGGCCTGCGCAACCTGCAGATCTTCGACGACGAGAACCTGGTCGAGGCCGCCGCGTCGCTCGGCGCGCACCTCCACGCCGGCCTGCGCACCCTGCTCGACGAGGACGGTGTCGGCGACGTGCGCGGCCTCGGCTTCATCGCCGGCGTCCAGATCGTCGAGGACAAGGAGAAGATGAAGCCCTTCCACATCGACCTCAACGTCGGCGCCCGGCTCGTCGGCGCCGCCAGGGACCGTGGCCTGATCAGCCGCAACCTCGCCGACAACTACCTGCTCGCGCCGCCGCTCGTCACCACGCCCGACCAGATAGACCAGATCGTCGCCATACTCCGCGAATCCATCCGCGACACCGTAGCCTGGGCCCGCCGCAACAAACCGGCGATCTAGGATCGGACGTATCAGGCACCAGTTCCCGCACTGTTCCTCGCTGACCCTCTGGACAGCATTCCGTAGGCATCCGAACATACATTGAGAGGACTACTCTTCAGTGCCTATTCGTCATGCAATTTGGAAGGTGGGAAGCAAGCCAGAACCGCTGGGCGAGGCTTCGCTCGACGCTGAACAACTTCTGGAGAGGATGATCCTGGACGACGCCGCCGCACATGAAGGCCGCCCCACTATCCTCTCGGATCGCTGGATGCTTATTGGCCACCAAGTGGTGACCGATTACGGCGGGAGGATAGACCTCCTCGCACTGGATCAGAGTGGCCAGCTTATCGTCGTCGAACTGAAGCGCGACAAGACGCCTCGGGACGTGGTCGCGCAAGGGATCGACTACGCATCTTGGATTCAAACATTAACGTCTGACAGGATCGCGAGAATCTACGCAGACTTCTCGAAGGGGGAAGCGTTAAGCGAGGCCTTTACGCGGTGTTTCTCGGCAACACTCGATGAAGAGCAACTAAACGGGTCCCACCAAGTTGTCGTTGTCGCCTCGACCCTCGATGCGAGCACTGAGCGAATCGTCAACTACCTGAACAAGATGGATGTGCCCATAAACGTAATCTTCTTTCAGGTCTTCCAGGACGGTGCTACCCAATATCTGAGCCGGGCATGGCTAATCGATCCAATCGAGACTGAACTTAAGGCTGCGACCTCCTCCTTAGAGAAGATTGACTGGAACCAGGAGTATTACGTCTCATTCGGTCAGGGTGAGTCGCGAGACTGGGATGAAGCTGTCAGGTACGGCTTCATCTCCGGGGGAGGCGGACGGTTCTACAGCCAAACACTTTCCATGCTGGCTCCTGGTGACCGTGTGTGGGTTAACGTGCCTGGTCAAGGTTACGTCGGCGTCGGCTTAGTGACAGGAACGCGCGTGCGCCTGAGCCATTTTTTCGTGTTGGCCGATGGGGCAGAGCGTCCATTTCTTGAGATCTCCAACAGGGCTTCGCATCTACTAGCCAACGTGGAGGACGAGGAGCGGTCTGAGTACTTCGTGCCGATTCAATGGATCGAAACCAAGCCACTCTCAAACTCGATTTCAGAACTCGGCTTCTTTGGAAACCAGAACACTGTGTGCCGCCCTCGCACCTCGAAGTGGGCTCACACGGTCGAACGGCTCAGGCACCACTTCCCTGCTGCTGCCAGTTCCACCCACGAACCTCCGGAAAATGAGAATATGAACCTCACCCCGGGTTCAGCTTCCGGAACACCGCCCTGATCGCGTCCTCTACCGTCTCCGGCGACGACTCCTCTTCGACCTGCGCCACCAGGCGCTCCGCGTCGCTGCGGCTGTAGCCCAGCGCCACCAGCGCGTCCGTCGCGTCGCGGGCGACCTCGCTCGGCCCCCGCTCGCGCTTCGGCTCCGGCTTGTCGAAGCCCTCGTCCGCCAGCAGCGCCTCTTCCGTCACCTTGCCCCGCAGCTGCGCCACGATCGTCTCCGCGCTGCGCTTGCCGATCGCCGGCAGCCGCCCCAGCGCCGCCGTATCCCCGTCTTCGATCCAGCGCGCGATGGTCGAAACGCTGAACACCAGCGCCTTGGTCGCGGTCGTAGGCCCCACGTTGGGCACCGTCACCAGCTTCTCGAAGAACCCCCGCTCGACCTCGCGCAGGAATCCGATCAGCCGCGGGATCGGCGCGTTCTGGGTCAGGAAGTAGAACGTCTCCAGCTCCACCTCCTCGCCCACCGCGCGCTCTTCCAGCGCCCGCCACACGAAGGCCGGCAGCTCCACCTCGTACCACACACCGCCCACGTCGATCTCCACCGACGACGCCAGCTCGTTCTTGCGCGCCAGGCGCCCCCGCAGATGCGAGATCACGCCGGCGCCTCTCCATCGGCGGCGCTCAGGACGGGCTGCAGGGCCAGCGCCAGTATCTCCTCGACCAGCGCAGCCTTGCCGTCCTGGTACGCCTGCCGGTCGTCTCCCACCCGCACCGCGACCTCTTGCTTGTGGGCACTCAGCCGCTCCACCCACTCCGGATGCGCGCGCAGGAAGTCCCGGAACGCCCGGTGGCGTTTCAGCTCTTCGGCGTTCGCATCCATCACGTAGACGTGGTGCTCCGGCAGCGCCCCCCGCAGGCCCGCGTCGGCCAGCCGGAACGCCTCTCGGCCCGGCACGCCCTTGTCACCCTCGTGCTCGTAACCGGCGGCGACCAGACGGCCCTTCGCGTTCTCAAACTTGCCCTGACGCAGTACCACGTCGACGTCGATGATCGGCTTCGCCCACAGCCCCGGCACTGCAGTGCTGCCAACGTGCTCCACCGCGTAGTACGTCCCCACCAGGTTGCGATACAGAAAGGTCTGCACTCTCAGGAACCAGCGCGCCCACTCCGGGTTGTACGGCTCCACGATCACCGGCGCGCCGCCTTCTCGATCGCCCGTACCCGTCGCGAGCTGAGGTGGCAGATCGCCACGGCCAGCGCGTCGGCTGCGTCCACAGGCTCCGGTAGTTCGTCCAGCGACAACAACATGCGCACCATCGCCTGCACCTGGCGCTTGTCGCTCTGGCCGTAGCCGGAGACGGCAGCCTTCACCGCGGCCGGCGCGTAGAACTCGACCTCCAGCCCCGCCGCAGCAGCAGCGATTACCGCCGCCGCCCGCGCCTGCCCAATCGCCAGCGCCGAGGCCGGCTGCAGCGTCCCCACGAACGGGTCCTCGATAGCGACCTCGGTCGGCCTGTACTGCTGGATCAGCTTCTCGATTGCCTGGTGCAGGACGAGCAGCCTCTGCGCGAACGTATCCTTGACCCGAGGCTTGATCGCCCCGCAGGCAACGTAGCCCCCGGAGCCGCCGCGCACAATGCCCCAACCGCAGACGCGCATACCGGGGTCGATGCCCAGGACAATGGCTTCGGCGGGCTCTGCGTTGCCCCCGAGCTTCAAATACCCTGCGGCGGGGGCGGGCATATCAGGCCGAATACGAAGCGAGCACTTCGTCCGGGAAGTCTGCGTTCGAGTACACGCGCTGCACGTCGTCCAGGTCTTCGAGCTTATCCAGCAGCCGCAGCGCCTGCAGCGCGTCCTTCTCCTCCAGCGCCACGGTGACAGTAGGCACCCGTGCGATCTCCGCCGACTCCGGTTCATGGCCAGCTTCGACCAGCGTCTGGCGCACCGCCTCCAGGTCCTCCGGCTTCGTGTACACGGTGACGCTGTCCTCATCCACCTCGAAGTCCTCGGCGCCCGCGTCGATGGCCAGCAGCGCCAGCTCCTCACCGTCCTCGCCCTTGCCCAGGTTCAGCGAGATCAGGCCTCGCGTGGTGAACTGCCAGGCCACGGAGCCGGAATCACCCAGGTTACCGCCGCCTCGCGTAAAGACGTTGCGGATGTCCGCCACGGTGCGGTTGCGGTTGTCAGTCACGGTCTCGATCATTACCGCTGTACCACCCGGCCCGTAGCCCTCGTAGAGAATCTCATTCAGCTGGCTCGAGTCCCCGTCGCCGGTTGCCTTGGCGATCGCCCGCTCGACGATGTCAGCGGGCATGTTGCTGTCCCTGGCCTTGAGCAGGGCGAGTCGCAGGCTGGCGTTGCCCGCCGGGTCAGCCCCACCGGCCTTCGCGGCCATCGTGATATCACGGCCGAGCTTGGTGAACAGAGCGCCGCGCTTCGCGTCAACGACGGCCTTCTGTCGCTTGATTTGCTTCCATTTGGAGTGTCCAGCCATAGACGGGTTCTTACTCTCCTCGTGGGCTATTCGAGTCGTATTCTAGCAAACGCCGGTAAGGGCATAGGCGTAGCGCATAGCGATAGTGTTGAAGCGGCTCCCGGGCACCGCGCCTATGCCCAATGTCCTACTCCCCCAGCGTGATGTTGTCGATCAGGCGCGTCTTGCCGATGCGCACCGCCAGCGATACCAGGACGGGCCCTTGAATGCGCTCGACCTCTCGCAGCGTCTCCGGGTCCGCCACCGACACGTAGTCGATGCGCGCCGCCTCTTCGCCTTCGATCAGCTCACGCAGGCGCCGCCGATACGCCCCCGCGTCTCGGGCGCCACGCGTCCACATCTCGCGCGCCAGCGACAGTGCGTTCCACAGCACCAGCGCTGACTGACGCTCCCCGGGGCTGAGGTAGGCGTTGCGACTGCTCATCGCCAATCCATCGGGCTCCCGCACAGTGTCCACCGGCACGATTTCTACGTTCACGTCCAGGTCGCGGACCATGCGGCGAATCACGGCCAGCTGCTGGGCGTCCTTGTGCCCGAAGTAGGCGCGCTCCGGCTGCACGATGTTCACCAGCTTTAACACCACCGTCGCCACGCCCAGGAAGTGCCCCGACCGGTGCTCGCCCTCCAGAAGCTGGGCTATCGCGCCCACGTCGACAGACGTCCCGAAGCCATCCGGATAGACAACTTCCACCGGAGGCATAAACACGAAGTCGACGCTCTCAGCCCGCAGCAGATCCAGGTCTCGGGCCGTGTCGCGCGGATATGACGCGAAGTCCTCGTTGGCTCCGAACTGCGCCGGGTTGACGAAGATGCTTACGAATACGCTGGCGTTCGCCGCGCGTGCCTGGCGCACCAGCGTCAGATGCCCCTCGTGCAACGCCCCCATCGTGGGGACGAGGCCGGCGCTGCCCGCAACGGCGCTGCGCGCGGCGCGCACCTCCGCAATCGTGGTCAGTACCTGCATTCTCTGTCCGGCTTCAGGGCTCTGATTTCGTGAGGATGGTCAGCGCTTTGGGGTCCATCGGGAAGCTCTCTTTGAGCGTCGGGAAGGTCCCGGCTCGCACCTCTGCGGCGTACTCCTCTATGGCTTTGCGCATATCCTTGCCGACGTCCGCGTACTGCTTGACGTGCCGTGGGATGTGCCGCGGCAGGAACGAGGTGTTGTACGAGAGCAGGTCGTGCCAGACCAGCACCTGGCCATCGCAGTCCGCCCCGGCACCGATGCCTATTGTTGGGATCGTCAGTCGCTGGCTGATCAGCTTCGCCAGGGGCGCCGGTATCGTCTCCAGCACCACGCAGAACGCACCCGCCTGCTGCAACGCCACCGCGTCTTCGATCAGGCGCTCCGCCGCTTCCGGCGTGCGGCCCTGCACCTTGTAGCCACTCAGCTGGTTGATCGATTGTGGCGTCAGGCCGATGTGCCCCACCACCGGTATGCCGATCTGCACGATGCGCCGCACCGTCTCGGCCATGTGCACGCCGCCTTCCAGCTTGACCGCCTGGCAACCGCCCTCCTGCAGCAGACGCCCGGCGTTGCGCATCGCCTCCTCGAAAGACACCTGGTAGGTCATGAAAGGGAGGTCCGTGACGACCAGGGCACGTTCGCTGCCGCGGACCACGGCGCGGGTGTGATGCAGCATGTCGTCCAGCGTCACCTTGATCGTGTCCTCGTAGCCGAGTACGACCATGCCCAGGCTATCGCCCACCAGGATCATATCGACGCCTGAGCTATCGGCGATTCGCGCCGAAGGGTAGTCGTACGCCGTGAGCATCACGACCTTCTCGCCGCTCTGCTTCATACTCTGCACTTCTGAGACTGTCATCCTCGCCATGAGGCCACCTCCAATAAAAAACCCTTCCGGCAACCGAAAGGGCATAGAGAGTCGCGTTCCGACAGTTCTATGGGCTGTCCCGGTCACTGGCGATCCGGGCAGTCATGTTTCGGTTCCCGTTCGCTGGCCGTCACACACGATCGACCGCTGGGCAATTATACCAGCGTCAGCGCAGCCCGAACGCCTTGACGGCGTCTTCAAGCGTGTCGAGCAAGATGTCAGGCTCGGCCCCTGCCAGCTCGTCGCGCGAAGGCAGGCCGGTCGCCACGCCTACCGCAACGGCGCCGTTTGCCTTCGCCGCGGCGATGTCGTGCACCGTGTCGCCGATTACGAAGACGGTATCGTGCCTGCCGGCTGCCCGGTTTGCCGCACGGATCCCCTGCTCGATGATCCCGGCGCGGACGGTCGTACGGTCGCCGAAGCCGCCGAAGCGGAAGTGCTGGTCGATGCCGTAGTGACGCAGCTTGATCCGCGCCGAGGCCCGGAAGTTGCCGGTGCCCAGGCTAACGGTGGCGGTGTCTTCCACGTTGAGGCGCTCCAGGAGCTGGACGACTCCGGGCAGCAGTTGACCGGAGGAGGTGGACAGGAGCTTCGGGAGCTGTTTGTAGTATGCGCGCTTGAAGCGGCTGACCAGCTCGGCCAGGTCGCCGTTGTCTAGAGACGCCTGCTTGAACGCATCGTGAGCGATCGCGAGGTCGCTGCGGCCGGTAAACTCAACGCCCTTGAAGCCGTCTTTGACGCCGAATACTGCCTCGAAGGCCTGACCCATCGCCGTGCGGCCCGAGCCCCCGGTGCTCAGCAACGTCCCGTCGATGTCGAAGAGGTAGAGGCGGCGTTCCCTGGACTTCACTCAGTCCAGTATTCGTGTTTCACGGCTTAGGTTCGATAGCTGCTGGCCAACGTCAACCGAATGCTGGCAACCAGCGCCTACTCGACGCCATAGCCGGCCTTGATCCAGGCCTCGGTGCCACCCTCGACGTTGTATAGGTCCTTGAAGCCAATCGCCGCAGCGAATTCGGCAGCCAGGGCGCTCCGTTGACCCACCTGGCAGATGAAGACAAGTTCCCTGTCGCTGGCCAGGTCGCCCTTGCGCGATACCACCGACATATGCGGGATGTTTATCGCGCCCGGCACATGACCGCCGGCATACTCGCCCGGCGTGCGCGCGTCGATCACCTGCACGTTATCGCTGTCGATTTTCTCCTTAGCCTCGGCCACTGAGAGGCGCGTAAACGGCTCTCGCGGGTCCTTGGTTGCCATCCCTGGTTCTCCTTGCCGTACCGGCCCCTCTGCGGGCCGTTCCCAGACTCTTTAGATCGAGTATATCAGCGCCCGCTTGCGCTTAGTTGTGCTCTCGCACCTCCGGGATGCGGGCCAGGAAGATGCCGACGCAGAGCACGACAACACCGAATCCGACGAACAGCGGTTGCACTCCCACCGGCGCCACCAACGCTCCCGCGGCGAAGTAACCCAGGGTCCGCACCCCCAGGGTCACTGAGTAAAAGGCGGCCGAGACACGTCCACGCTCCTCATCGGTGGTGGAAGTCTGCAACATATTGACCTGTCCCACGTTCAGCGAACCAATTGAAACGCCGGCAATGACCAATGCGATGACGGGCACCCACAGCGTCGGCAGGTATGCCGCTACGGCGATCGTCGTGCCGAGCACGAAAACAGAGCAGATCGTCATGCGACCGAGACCGACGCGGCGCGAAACCGCCGGCGCCACCAGAGAACCTACGATCAGGCCGCAGATGAACGCGCCGCCCAGCAGGGCGAAGTAAGTCTTGGTCTGCTCCTTGATCTCGAAGACGAACAGCGGCAGCAGCATCTGGATCGGCGCCACGACCAGGTTAAGGCTGAATCCCAGGAGTAGTGTCACCTGCAGCAGACGCACTCGCCGGATGACTGCGATGCCCTCCTGCGTCTCCCTCTTGACGAGCCGCAGCTGTTCCCACCAGCCATCGACGTGCGCTGACTCACGCTTTGGCTGACGCCAGCTGATCAGGAACACCGTAAGGCCGGAAATCAGAAATGTGACGCCATCGGCCAGGATAATCGTGCTGGAGCCCAGGAAGTCGGCGAGAACGAGGCCTGCCGATGGCGCCACCAGGAATCCAACGTGCCGGGAGACCTCCATCAGCGAATTCGCAGCGCGTAGGTCGTCGTCCTTAACCAGGTTCGGCATCAGGGCCAGGCGTGCCGGGTTGAAGAAGTTTTGCAGCGACGACTCCAGGAAGATCAGCGCGTAAATCATCTCGACGGTCAGGATGTCCGAATCGATAACGAAGGCGAGGCCTACGCCGAGGAAGGCCGCTGCACGCACCACCTCAACCACGACAATCGTGATGCGGCGATCCCAGCGATCGACCAACACTCCCCCGACGAGGCCAAACAGCAGCCAGGGTAGGAACTGCACGACGTAGGCGCCGGCGAGCTGAAACGCTGAGCCGGTAAGCTCCAGGACCAGGATAGGGAGCGCCAGCTGAACCAGGCCGTTGCCGGCCTCTGAGCCGAACTGGCCGATCCACAGCAGCGAGAAGTCACGAGAAGCCAGGGCGCCGCGGAAGCTCGGCCCAGGGCTCGGTATGCCTACCCGCATCGAGCTTTCCTGGGGCGAGGACAAACGGGATGAGAGTGGGGTTGCCCCCGGCTCTGACGGAGGCGCGCGTCTTTCTTCCGGCGCGGCCATGGCGGCATTATATCGGCCTGTCTGGTCTTAGCGCCCGTATGTCCGGGCTTTGACCGCGCCGGGGCCGCATTGGCGAGAATTGGGCCTACGCTGTCCTTCAACCACAAGCAGGCCCTGGAGCCCCATGCGCCCCTTTAGCGGGGTCCGGGGTGTCCCCCGGCTTTCAACGCAAG
>CAZNHI010000007.1:0-22338 GCA_964572535.1 uncultured Dehalococcoidia bacterium | reverse complement strand
CCGAAGAAGTGGACTTCGTAGCGGCCGGCCAGCGAGTTCGGGGGCACCATCATCGCCAGGTTGGTCTTGCCGGAGGCGCTGGGAAAGCCGCCGCAGATGTGGTAGGTGCGGCCTGTCTGCGTGTCGCGGATGCCGATGAGCATGAACTGCTCGGCCAGGAAGCTGTCGGAGGCGTAGCCGTCGTAAGAGGCCTGGCGCAGGCCGTGGGCGATCTTGCCCAGAAGGGCGTTGCCGCCGTAGGAGGAGCCGTAGTGCAGGAGTAGGCGCTCGTCGGCGATGGTGGCGAAGTGGCGCTTGTCGTTGGGGGTGCCCTGCTCCAGGTTATCGAGGTCGCCGGTGACGTTGACGCCGCGGACGAAGTTAGCCTGATCGGGCAGGTTGTTGAGGTAGGAGACGCCGACGCGGGCCATGCGGATCATGTGCAGGACGACGACGCGGCTGTCCGTGAGCTCGACGCCGGCGGCCCACTGGTCCAGTGAGGAGCCGGGCGGCGACATGAGGTAGGGCAGGACGTACAGGGTCTGGCCGCGCGAGCCGCCGGCCATGAGCGCTTCGAGCCTGGGCTTGAGTTCGGCGCTGTGGACCCAGTTGTTGTAGGCGCCTTTATCGGCGGGATTGCTGGTGGCTACGAAGGTACGTTCCTCCGAGCGGGCGGTGTCCTTGGAGTACGAGCGGGCGAAGTAGCGACCGCCGGCGACCTCTGAGATCTCAGCGGCAGCCAGCGATTCGCGGAGAAGACGATCGTCGTCGTCCGCGCTCACCATCTCGACGGCGGCGGGATCGAGATGAGCGGCCCAGTGCTTGACGAAGGCCTTGACTGCCTCGTTGGTGACGCCACCCGCGGCCAGGATACGTTCGATGTCTGAATCTTGCATGTAACTCCAGCGCTGCGCTCGCGATGAGGCCCCAGCTAAGGCTGACTGGCACAGCTGGGACGATAGGCAACCAGAATGATCGGCTGGTGGGGCCGTAGAGTCAATCGCAGGCGTTGTGATTGCAGGCGAGGCGAATGAGTCAGGTGCCCGGTGTTTCGTCCGGGGCATCGTCGCTCGCGGGCGCAGTCTGAGGGGAGTGACGTGGAGGGTCGATGGGGCTGATCGCGACGACCTGAGGTTGGTCTGTCAGCAAGTCTATGAGGGCGGGTGGAACCACGTGGCCGGTGATGAAAAAGTGCGCCAGCAGCGCGATAAACATCGCGTCAAGGATGAGCTGCTGCAGGCGTCTGTGAAGGCCGAATCTCTGCATTTCTCATGCGCTGAACTCTGTCACCGCTCTGGCAGCGTATAGCAATACGAAACGTTTATCTATATAAAGGGGAATTTCTATTCCACTATGCGGCGATGGAGCCCGGCCTCGCATCGAACAGGGACGCGGCGTGCGCGAGAAACGCTGACATACGGTGGTGTGTGAGCTAAAGTTGCCGTGATGGCAGCGAGCAGCTTCAGCGTGACTCCTCTGACGCCTGTGATCGGTGGCGAGGTCCAGGGCCTGGACCTGCGACAGCCGCCGGACGCGGCGACGTTCGCGCAGCTGAGCCGGGCGCTGACAGAGCACCAGGTGCTGTTCTTCCGCGACCAGGACATCCCGGTGGAATCGCAGATGGCGCTGGGGGCGATGTTCGGCGAGCTGGTGGCGCATCCGAACGACCCCGGGCTGGAGGGCCACCCCGAGGTCATGCTGATCCACGCCGACGAGACGTCGAAGCGGGTGGCGGGCGAGAGCTGGCATTCCGACGTTTCCTGCGAGGCCGAGCCGCCGATGGGTTCGATGCTGCGCATCCACACGCTGCCGGACACGGGCGGCGACACGTTGTTCGCGAGCATGTACGCGGCCTACGAGGGGCTTTCCGAACCGATGCGGCGTTTCCTGGACGGCCTAACGGCAATTCACGACGGCGCACCGTACTACCGAAGCGTGAACACACGCATCGGCCGGGACGATGGCGGGCGTGTGTACCCGCGAGCGGAGCATCCCGTGGTGCGGACGCACCCGGTGAGCGGGCGCAAGGCGCTGTTCGTCAACTCGATGTTTACGACGCGGGTTGTGGGGCTCTCGGACAAGGAGAGCGACGCGCTGCTGCATTTCCTGTTCGAGCACATCGCGCAGCCGCTGTTCCAGTGCCGCTTTCGCTGGCGCAAGAACTCGATGGCGTTTTGGGACAATCGCTGCGTGCAGCACCAGGCGATCTGGGACTACTGGCCGCAGACGCGGTCGGGCTATCGGGTGACGATCAAAGGGGAGCGTCCGGCCTGACGTCAGGGCAGGAGCCGCACGACTCCGGCTACGAGGACGACGACCCGAACGACCCGCGTCACCCCGACTTTGACCTTTCGGAAGCTGCGCCGTACGACTTTGACGAGCCGTACGAGAAGCCGTGGTTCCTGCGGCGCGGCGTGCTGCTGGCGGTGTCCCTGATCCTGATCTTCAGCCTGCTGCTGCCGTTTGCGCTGCGCTTATAGGGCAGAGTGCAGAGGAAGTAGCCCTTATACCCCGACTTTTGGGCAAGCGAGATTCATCGGGCACACTGGGCAGTTTGGCCTTGTTTGGTGGCAGTACTCCCTACCGAGAATCCACAAGGGTGCGTCGATAGCTCCAGGGAATGACGGATTGAGCTTGCGCGCCGCCGCTATGGCGGAGGCAGCTAAAAGTGCGTCACTGGCACCGAGCCGGTACAGCACGCGCACCGTGTGAACATCCGGCTTGATGTCCATAGACGGCCGGCCAGCATCTGGGAACCTGATATCGAACGCCTTCTCTATCAGCAACACAGCCATGCTGGCGATTCCCTCGCCGACCCCATGGACTCTAAGAAACGTCCTTCTGACCTCACTCGCGGTACGTCCTTGCCAGATCTTGGCAGCGTCGCCATCGAACTCGTCACAGACGATGGTTGCAAGGTCATGAATGGTTTTCGGGGCGTCGTTCGTATACCGGGGCTTCCGAGGAAGGCTCGCTACCAGGTCTGCTAAAACGGGCAAAGACATGTCGCGTAGTCGCCTGGGGTCGAGATGACCGACCACTGTGAAGAAGTCGAATGGAATTGTCCAAATAATTTCGGCTTTCGCCCCACGGTCTAGGCATGACGCGAGGGCGAAAGCAAAAGGATTAGATACGACGAAGCGAGCAGCTTCAGGTTCGATTGGAATGAGCTTGTCGGCTGGCAGCGTTCGCCCGAAGTCGATCAGGGCGTTCGTAATTGCTCCGGCATCGAACTTGGCGAGAGCCTTGTTCCGGGTTGAAGGCGATTCTGCGAACTGAGTCAGCGAGAGGTTGTTGCCGTCCGGGTCGTTGAACCAGGCGACAGCGGCGCCATCGGGCGCAGTCCAGACGCCGAGGTCGTCCTGGGGCATGCCGTCGTAGCGATTGAAGACCACGCCGGCGGCGGTTAGCTGACGGATCGTGGATATTATGTCATCTACTTGCCAGCCGAGATTAGTGCCCTGGATGACGGTTACCTTTTCGACCTTCTGGATGCGCAGCGTGATGCCGGCGGAGTCGAAGACGAGGGCGAAGGGCCCGTCTTCGACGAATCGCAGGCCGAGGACGCCTTCGTAGAAGCGCCGCGACTCCTCCGGCCTGGCGGTGGCTACGAAGGCCATAAGTTTGGCGGAGCCAAGCATCACACGAAGAGCGGGGCCATCGATTGGCGCTGCGTGAGGGCGTGCATCTCGGCGTCTGAGGGGCTGCCGATGAAGCGCTCGGCGGCGTCGAGGACCTTCGGGAGCAGGGTGACGTCGCTGGCGGTGTTGAGGAAGACGCCGGGGCGGGCGAGCACGTAGCTAACGGCGAGGTCGATGTCTGCCTGCTCCCGCAGGGGCTCGTACCAGGTGGTGGTGGTGTGTTCCTTTTCGCCCCAGGGGCCGAGGGTGATGCCCTTGATCGTCTGGACGGCGACGTTGCGCTCCCGGCAGGCTGCGATCAGGGCCTCGAAGTCGCGGGCGTAGTCCGGGTTCTGCAGCATGACGTGGTTGTAGGGCAGCAGGACGGAATCGAAGGGGTAGCGCTGGAGGCTGCGCAGGTGCATCGCCGGGGCGATGACGCCGTGACCGGTGACGCCGATGAAGCGCGCCAGGCCCTGCTCTTTGGCCTCGATCACGGCTTCGAGGGCGCCGCCGGGGGACATTGCGGTCTGCCACTCGTCGGGGTCGGTGAGGTTGTGCAGCTGGATGAGGTCGACGTAGGGGACGCGCAGGCGTTCGAGGGAGCGCCGGATCTGGTCGCGGGCTGCCTGGTAGGTGCGCTCGCCGGTCTTGGTGGCGAGGAAGAACTTGTCACGGTGCTGCTCCATCCAGGGGCCGAGGCGCAGCTCCGCATCGCCGTAGCTGGCGGCGACGTCGATGTGGTTGATGCCGTGCTGGAGGAGGAGGGGCAGCGTCTGGTCCGCGACCTCCTGGCTGCAGCGCATGAAGGCAGCGGCGCCGAAGATGGTGCGGGTGGAGACGTGGCCGGTGGCGCCGAAGGGGAGTTGGTCAATCATGAGATCGTCCTTTCCGATACGAGGGCTATTCTACGGGCAGACTTGCAGACTTGCAGACGGGCCCTTCGGCGGGCAGGTAGGTGACGATGCCAGGTTTGCCCTTCGAGAGCCTCAGGATGTACTGCGCATCGCTGCCGCGCTGCTGCGCCCCCACCCCTGAATTAAGAAAGGGATTACTGAGGGGACACCCCTCGGGCTCCCCGCGCAGGGGCTGTGCCCCCACGACCCTTGCTGGCAGGTGGGCCCTTCGGCGGGCGAAGGACTCACGTTGGTGACCTGGGGAGCGGCCTGGCAAAGCTTAGCTCATGGCCGTCGGGGTCGAGGATGTGGAAGTAGCGTTCGTGCCATTCGGCGTCGCGCGGGGCCGATGCTGGCTTGAGGCCGGCTGCGATCGCGGCGGCGTGCAGGGTGTCGACGTCTGAGACGTAGAAGATCGTGCGGCCCCAGGGTACACCGGGTGTGTAGCCGGCGCGTAGAGCGAGATTGACGTAGCCGTCGCCGACGCGGAAGGACGTAAAGTCGCCGTCCGGGCCGCCGTGGAGGATGGTGAAGCCGAGGCGCTGGTAGAAGTCGACGGCGCGGGGCATGTCGGCGGTGGCGAGCGTGACGGCGCTGATCTTCTCGATCATGTTCTCAAATCGGGTCTGCCATTTGTCACCGTGTAACCCCTCACCCTAGTAGACTTCTGGCGTGCCGGAGTATATGCGACTCGTACCCGAGTATCTTAAGCGCTGCTTCCTCCCAATTGAGCTGATCTGCGGCGGCATTATTGCCGTCGTCTACTTCTTCTTTGCCGATGCAGGGGGCCTCGGTGGTCATCGAACACTCATAACCGCGGGCATCATCGAAGTCGCTCTATTGACAGCGGGCTATCACGTCTTTCGTGAGGAACGCCTCCTCCGCACCGAACGTGAGAAGGCTGTCAGGGTCACCGCGAGACTCGGTTCACTTGCGGCGAATATGCCCGATCCTGGGCCAGGCAAAGTTAGCCTTCGGGTGGGTGTCAATTGGGAAGTGTGGGTCAATCAAGATGTCTCGACGGACAAGCTGGCGTTGAACCTCATCTACCTCTACGACAGGCCATGGTGGCAATTCTGGAAGAAGGTCAGATTCCCGATGAAGGGTCTGGCGCCGAAAGGCAAGGATTCAACACAGTATCGAAAGAGCTTCCGCACCATTGATCCACAGCCCATCAAAGACAGTGCGGTCTTCGAGTACATCACCGACAGAGAGGGTTCAAAAGACCCGCATTGGCTACTTGAATTGATCCTGATTACGGGTATTCCGGCAGGCGAGCATCGCATTCCCGTCTTCATTGACTACGACGAGATTGAGAGCCGAGGGAAGAGCCTACCCCTTTGAGTAGTGTATTCAAGTTGGCTTCCGATGTGTGGCAGCGCATCGAGTTCTAGAAGAAGGGGAACTGCGGTTCGTCACCGAGGATGACGCGGCCGGCGGCTTCGATGGTCATGGCGCCGATCATGACGTGGGCGGCGGCGGTGTGGATGTCGCGGAACTGACGTGAGATGGGGCTGGTGTTGAAGATGCCGGTGGTGGCGACAGCGGCGTGCAGCGTATCGACGGCCTGGAGGCTGGACTTCATGGCGTGGCTGGCGGCGAGACGGACCTTGCCGCGCAGCTGGGCGTCGTGCTCGCCTGCCAGGGTGCTCTGCCAGCAGCGCCAGGAGGTGTCGTAGAGGTAGGTGGCGGCGGAATCGACGAGGGCAACCGCCTCGGCGATGGCGGCCTGCATGCGCGGGGTGTCCTTCATGACGACGCCGCCCCAGCCGCGTTTCGTGGTGGCGATGTCGATGGCGGAGTCGATGGCGCCGCGGGCGACGCCGAGGGCCTGGGCGCCGTGGTTGATGAAGAGCAGGGGCTCTGCCTTGTAGACGGGCCAGGGGTGCAGCGGCGGATCGACGATCATCTGGAAGCCGCGGCTGCGGGGCACAAAGGCGCCGTCGATGGCGAAGTCGTTGCTGGCGGTGCCGGTGAGGCCGATGGTGTCCCAGGTGTCGATGAGCTTCACCTCTGAGGCGGGGACGAAGCACATACGGGAGACCTCGTTGCCCTGGGCGTCGCGGCGGGGCTGGTCGCCGTCATAGACGATGCACTCCCCGGCGAACCAGGTAGCGTGGCTACTGCCGGAGGCGAAGGGCCAGCGGCCGGAAACGGTGAAGCCTTCGGCGGGGTCCTGCGTGGCGACGGCGCGGCCGATGGGCCGGGCCGTGCCGGCGACGATGCCGCCGTTGCCGTAGATGGCGAGCGAATCCTCTTTCGGCATGAAGCCGGCGAAGCCGCAGGACTGGGCGGCGAGCATGACGCACCAGCCGGCGGAGCCGTCACCGCGGGCGACCTCCTCGACGACGCGGGCGGCTGTTACGGGGTCTGCTTCCTGGCCGCCGAGGTCTTTGGGCAGGAGGGCGTGGAAGAAGCCGGCGTCGCGCAGGAGGGTAACGAGCGCGGCGGGGAGCTTGCGGTCGCGTTCGATGGCCTCGGCGTAATCGCGGACGGCGGGTGCGGTCTCGCGTGCCTTGGCGAGCAGCGGGTGGCCGTCCGTGGGTGCGTGGCTGCTCTGGTTGACCGCGATCATGCGTGGGGCTCCTGTGGTTGAGGGACGTGGGTAGGCGTAGATGATACGGCGAACAGGGCGCATAGGTCATAGGCATAGCGCATGGGGAACGAGGTGAAATGCGCGGGGCGCGTACGCAGGGGCAGATGACCGCTGGGTCAGGCTGATCCAGCGTTATGTCTGGTTACACGATCAAACGATAGCGCTGTTCAACGCAAAGTCCGGCGCCAGGTGCAAGGCTCCTCAGACGAGCAGCTTCAATGTCGAGCGCGAAGAGCGGGCGGTCGCGCCGTTTCTGCTTCTGTATTCGTGCCTAATGCCGAACTACTCTGACGGTGGAACCGAGCCCGAGAGCAATCAGGAGCAGGCCGAGTGCCAGCAGGCTTTGCTTCAGATCGCTCTCGGTTGATAGTACGCCGCCATCACCTGTCGACGGTGGGGTAATCGGGCTTGTCGTCGCCGTCCCGACAGTGAACTCGCTGATCATGCCCTTGGCCACATGTGGCAAACCATCGGCGGGGTTTTCAACGAAACAGACGAAGACGTACTTGCCGGACTCCAGGGGATGTGAAAGCGCTGCGATTCCGGTCTCACCAGGCTGCAAGAACCCGAGGAAGCCGAAGTCTTCGAATGGTGGCGGCCCGCTCTCTTCACCTTCGCCCTCGCTGAGCAGTATCTGCTGAAACTCCGACAGGGAGAGCGATTCGTCGATCTTCATCAGGAGGATTTCGTGGTCCTGCTTGCCGACGTTCTCGGCCTTGAACGCGACATTGCCGTTGGCCACAGCCTTCTTGTCGTAGACGAAAGCGAATTCCTGTAGCTGGAGACCGACGACTGCGGTGCCGGGTGCAATGGCGGGTGAAGCCGGAGTGCTTCCGTCGATGCGCCACCTTCCATCGACAAGAATGAAGCTGTACCTGTTGGCTTCGACTCCCAGGCCGAATTGAAGCTCCACTATCGCCGTCGCCCCCGTACTGGTCTCAGTGATGTCTCGAACCGCGCGGAGGACAATCTGGTCGCTGAAGAACTCCTCGTCGGCGGCGGCCTCCGCCTTCGTCAGTTCGATCTCTTCTTGGAAGCCTTTGTCAGTCCACAGGGGCAGGAAGGCCCCGAGGTCAGCTCGGTTATACGCGGCGACTGCGGCCTGCACCGTAGCCCGGATGCCGTTCTCCAGGCCGGGGTCAGCTGCATCGGCCTGAGGGGTGCCCTTGAGCTCGAAGGCAAGGGAGAAGAGCGTGATTCCCGCGAGCAAAAAGATTAACGAGGCCGCTTGCTTTCTGAGCATATCTGTCCCTCCATGGACCACACTGATGACGGTCGGTGTACCTAGCGAGGCTACATATTACACACGGCGCGGGCAAGTCTGCACGTTTGCAGTGCACATTCGCTACGTTCTGATTGAGTCGGCGGTCTGTCTTCAATCGCGGAGCTTCGAAGAGGAGGGTGCAGTCCTCCGCTGGACGACTCGGGCGTCGCTTCAGGGCCGAGTTCAACATGCTGTCCCCGACCTTCAAGGCTCACCTCTCTCAAATGCATGACCTAGCAGCTCGTCTTCCTCGAAATCAAGGCGGGAGCGCTGCATCGTAGGCATACTTAGCGAGAGCGGACGAGCGAGAAAATGGCGAGAGCAGCCACTTCCCCCACCAGCTCACGGGTTGGTGGAAGCTTCCTTGGTTAGCCTGGATGTAGAGGTCGCCGGGGTTCTAGTGCCAATCTTAAGGAGTGCTAGCGGCTCCTGCCTGCATCGCGTCCAGGTTCCGCTGAGCTTGTTCGAGGAACTGCTGGTGGGGACCGGGAGGGTTCACTTCGATGAAATCTGTATCCTCCTCGGCCACTCCTGTGTGGCCCGGAGGCATGTAATAAAAGTCACCTTCGCTCAGGACCTCTTCGCCTTGCGCATACTGGACGCGAAGCCGGCCTTTGAGCACGTATCCCCAGTGGGCGCCCTGGCAGCGGTCGTCGGGAAGGCCTTTCAGCAGAGGGCCAAAGTCGGTTCCAGCAGGTACAGAAACGACAGAAACCCGGAGGTCACCCCAGTCCGCGCCTCGGATAGAGGCTGGGCCGGCCTCCAAAAGGATCGGGAGTTCAGTCTTCGAGGCACGCATTTTAGTTTCCCTTTCTCAGAATTGGCTGCGCCGTTTGCAGCCCACGGCGCAAGTATCAAGCCCGTTGATCAAAATGCCATTAACGTTCACTTACGAATCGATCAAAGCTTCGGTTTTCGATAGGGAGAGGCATTGAGACAGGCTATGATGCGGGGCATGGCTCGGATTCTCGTGATCGATGACAACCGACTCGACAGGAAAATCGCTGTTGATTCCTTGAGTCACGCAGGCTTCGCAGTGGACGAGGCTTCCGACGGCGCCTCGGGACTCCGGCTCCTCTATAACTCTCGGCCGGACCTCGTCCTGCTCGATGTCCTCATGCCGGAAATGGACGGCTGGAAAGTCTGCGAACGCATCCGAGAGCTGTGCGACGTGCCCGTCATCATGCTGACCTCACTAAACCGCGAAGAGGAGATGGTCAAAGGCCTGGATATAGGAGCAGATGACTTTGTGTCCAAGCCGGTCTCCCCCAGCCAGCTCACTGCTCGTGTGCGAGCGGTAGTACGGAGGGCACGAGCACCGGAGACCGCCAACCGAAACGTCGTGTACGATGACGGCACGCTCAGCATCAACGAGCAGAGACACGAAGTGAAGGTAGCCGGAGAACCGATACAACTGACGCCCACTGAGTTCAGACTGCTCGTCGCCCTCGCCAACGCGCCGGCGCAGGTGCACTCCTACGAATCGCTGCTACTGTCGGTCTGGGGTCCTGAGTACATTGACGACATTGATTTCCTGCGCGTTTACGTTTGGCGCCTGCGCAAGAAGCTAGAGGCGAACCCAGAGGAGCCACGCTGGATCTCGACGGAGCGCGGCTTCGGTTACCGGTTCCTTAGTGGCCGCCGGAAACCATGAATTCGTCTGAGGTACCTGCGCCGACGGGACCGAGAAAGCGCGTCTTGCTTGTTGAGGACGATGCGCTGAGCCTCAAACTGATGAAGGACGTCCTCCAGGCACGTGGCTTCGACACGGAAGAAGTAATGAACGGAGCTGAGGCTCTCGCGCTGGCTTCCGAACTCGCCCCGGACCTCATCGTCATGGACATGGGCTTGCCCGGACTGGATGGTGTTTCGGCAACGAAATCTCTAAAAGAGTCTCCCGAGACGAAGAGGATCCCGGTCCTGGCGGTGACCGCTTACGCCATGCCGGGCGACGAAGAAAGAATGCGCAGCGCTGGCTGCGATGCCTACCTCACTAAACCTCTGCGCTTCGCCGAGTTCATCTCGCTGGTGCAGGGCTTGCTGGCGACTTCGGGCGCGTCGGACTAGCTGTGGGGAAGCGGCAGAGAAAAGAAGAACCGGCTGCCCTTCGCGGGCTCGCTCTCAAGCCAGATACGGCCGCCGTGTAACTCCAGCAGCTGTTTCGCGAGCGGCAGGCCTAACCCAGTTCCTTCCAGGTCATTGGCGAGCCGGTAGAACTGCTCAAAAATGCGGCCCTGAAACTCCGGCGGTATGCCACGACCTTCATCTTCAACCAGGAAGGTTACGCGATCAGCGTCCTGCCACGCTCTGAAGGTCACCTTGCCATGCTCAGGACTGAACTTCAGTGCATTGCTCAAAAGATTGCAGGCGACCTGTGTGATATGACGCGGGTCGACTTCAAGAAGGACTGGTTCAGACGGTGGAGAGATCGTGAGCTGTAGCGACTTCGCCGACGCCAGACCTCGAACAACGGCAGCACAGCCTTCCATCAATGCAGCAACGTCAATCCTCTCCGGACGGAGTACCACCTGTCCTGCTTCCACCCTCGCCAGGTCTAAAACATCATCGATCAAGCGCAGCAGGTGAATCCCGCTCTGATGGATATCGCCCACGTACTCTTGTTGCTTCGGATTCAGCTGGCCAAAGAGACACTGACCCAATAATTCGGAGGCGCCCAGGATGCCGTTTAGAGGTGTTCGCAGTTCATGCGACATGCTCGCCAGGAACTCACTCTTATTGCGATTCGCAGCCTCGAGTGACTGGTTCAGTCTTCGCAGGTCATCATCAGCTTCGACCATCCGCCGCGCAGCTAGACGGAGCTCCAACTCATCAATGACGATCTTGGCAAGATCCACAAGAATCTGTTTCTCTTTTTCCGTCACCGCTCGCGGCGAGATGTCTACAGCACAAACCGTTCCTACCTTGACACCCTCGTGTGTACGCAGGGGCGCACCGACATAGAAACGCATGCCCTTCTTCAGCAGCGGTAGGACCAGCTCTCTCGGGGCTAACTCAGCATCGTTTACCACGAGCACTTCGTCCTGTCGGATCGTGACGTCGCACATGTTGTCACTACGCGGCATCTCAGATACGCCCATTCCGACTTCGGCCTTGTACCAACTTCTCTCTCGGTCAACGAGTGTAATCATGGCGAAGGGAACATCGAACACCGCAGTAACGATCGCAAGGATGCGGTCGAAGCTGGCCTCCGGTGGAGTATCGAGTATCTCGTATCGCTCAATCGCCTTCAGACGAAGAGACTCTGTCTGGCTGTTCATTTCGTTCGCCATAGATTACGACGCTACGCGCCACAAGTACCCCACAGGGGGAGGAGTGATTGCCAATTGCCTTGCCGAGCTGCTCGGCCGTCCAAGGCAGCTAATCCGGGGACCGTACACGTTCGTGCCCGCTAAAGGCGGCTGCATTGGAAGATGGGGCTCTGCCCCAAACCCCGCTAAAGGAGCGTCCGGCCCGGGTCCGCCCTCAGCCCGTTAGACGAGGACTTCTTTGGCGACGCGGGCCGTGTACCACCGTTGCCAATCCTAAGGGTTAGGAAGACATCTTGAAATGGACTCTGGATCGGCGTTGTCGTAGGAGTAGGACGAGGTGTCCTTCAGAGGGCAAGGCTTGTAGGCGCAAAAATCAGGGGTCAGGTGCGGTCTGGGGGTTGGATGCGGGCTGTGGCGCGATCGTAGCCGGTGGCGCCGTCCGGGTAGGGTTCGACTTCCTGTTCTGTCTGTAGCTGACCTTCACCGTCGGTGGCGCGGGCGACGAGGGTGGTCTCGCCAACCTTCGGGTCTTGCCAGTCGTACTCCCAGTGCACCCAGGTGTAGGGACCGAGAGGCGCCTTGAGCGTGGCGTCGTGCCAGGCGTTGCCGCCGTCGGTTGAGACCTCGACACGGCTGACACCGCGGTCGCCGGAGAAGGAGACGCCCTGGATGACGAGCGGCTCGGGAGGCTGCGGCGCGCCACCGGGGACGTCGATGCGGACGCTGGTGTTCATGCGGCCTTCGCGGGTCCAACCCTGCTGCTGCCAGTAGCCGAGGCGTTCGTCCGGCAGCAGCAGGATCTCGACGATCCACTTCGGGTGCTTGATGCCGTACTTGCCGGGGGAGAGCAGGCGGACGGGGAAGCCGTGGTTCTTGGGCAAGGGCAGGCCGTTCATCTGGAAGGCGAGCATGACCTGGTCACGCAGGGCGAATTCGAGGGGGATGGACTCGGTGTAGTCGTCTTCACAACGGAAGAAGACCCAGTGGGCGTCGTCGCGGATGCCGGCGAGGTCGAGGACGGTCTTGAGGGGGACGCCGCGCCAGAGGGCGTTGCCGATGAGCTCGCCGCCAACCTCGTTGCTGATGCACTGCAGGGTTGTGTACTGCTCCTGCGAGGGCAGCGCGAGCATGTCGGCGTAGGTCAGGGTAAGCGCCTTCTGAGTGTAGCCATCGACCTGCAGACGCCAGGCGTCGCCGTTGGGCGCGGGGTCGATGTAGTTCTTGGAGACGCGGTAGAACTCGTCGTTGGAGGTGACTTCGGGCGTGGGCGTGCCGCGTCGCGAGCGTTGGACGCCTCCGGCGGCGGTCTGACGCAGGGTGTTGCCGAGGAATACGAGTGCGAGACCGCCCAGCGCGAAGCCGGGGACCTGCAGGAGGAAGCGTCGCCGGGAGTCGGCCTCGGGGTTGTACTCGCCGGCGGTGGCCGCGCCGAGGGACTGGAGGCCCGCGACGCCGGCGTAGATGCCGCTGAGCATGAGGGTCGCGAAGGCGAAGCCGGCCCAGCCGGTGTTCGGGCCGAGGGTCGCAGTGGTGGCGGTGATGATGAGGACGGCGGCGAAGAGAAAGAAGGCGGTCGCGGCGAGACCGGCGCCGATCGCGATGCGTCCCGTCTCGGCCTCAGGTGGCGCAAGGCGACGCAAGGCGTGCCAGACGCCGGCGTAGACGAAGAGCTGGGCGAGCAAGAAAGAGAGGAAGGAGAGCGCCTTGCCGTAGGGCCCGAGGACGCCAAGCAGCGTGGAGAAGTCGCGGCCGGGCAGGAGCGAGACCATGCCGTCGAGGGCGACCTCCGCGAGCAGGCGCGTGTCAGCGACCGTGCGCAGGAGGACGGCCGCGGCGAGCGCAACCAGGCCTCCCAGGAGGGGTGGCCAGAGGCTTGAGAATAGGGTGCGGTTCATAGGTTCAGTGCGGTCCCGGATCGATGGTACCAAGACGAGAGGTCGCCGGGGTTAAGGAAGTCGTGAGGTTCCCTGTAGGAGGTACGACGGGATGGAGCCGGACGGACGCTGGGCACTGGTGACGGGCGGCGGCCCGGGTATTGGCAGCGGCATCGTGCGGCAGCTGGCGCGGGCCGCCGCCGACGTGGGTTGTGTTGAAAGATGGGGCGCTGGGATTACCTCACCCCCCACCCCCCTCTCCGTCGACGGAGAGGGGGAGTGGAAACGCGTTTAGCTCCAGACTTTGCGGGCCATTGTGCTGAAAGATGGGGCTCTGCCCCAAACCCCGCTAAAGGGGCGACTCGCGTCTTTAGCCCCAGACCTTGCGGGCGACCTCGGCGACGAGTTCGAGCTTGCGGCGCTGCTCGTCCGGGGTGAGGGGGTTGCCGGCGGCGACGGAGGCGAAGCCGCACTGAGGGCTGATCGCCAGATCGTTGATGTCGACATACTTCGCGGCGTCTTCGATGCGACGGATGATCTCGTCCGTGGACTCAAGCTCGCCGGACTTGGTGGTGATCAGGCCGAGTACGACGGTCTTGCCTTTGGGCATGAAGCGCAGCGGCTCGAAGCCGCCGGAGCGGTCGCTGTCGTACTCCAGCAGGTAGGTGTCGTAGTCCAGATTGCCGAAGACCTCCTCGGCGATGGCGTCGTAGCCGCCGCTGGTGTGCCAGCCGCCGCGGCCGCCGTTGCCGCGGCAGAAGTGCATGGCGAGCGTGACGCTGCTGCGGTCGAAGCCCTTGAGCACGGCGTTATCGGCCTCGATGTCGTCGCGAATCATCTGCTTGACGTCCCAGCCGTAGGCCTTCATCTGGTCGACGCGACTCTGGTCGATGTAGTCCGGGTAGTGGGGGTTGTCGAGCTGGATGTAGGGCACACCTTCGCCCGCCAGCGCCTTGACCTCGGCGGCGATGATCGCGGCGACGTCATCGAGGACGGCCTTGCGGTTGGCGTAAGCGGGCTCGGAGACACCGGGCTTGTAGCCGCGGGTAGTCACGTATGAGGCGGCGGGCATGGTGATCTTGAAGGGGGTGCCACCGGCGTGCTGCTTGAGGAAGGGCACCTGGTTGGCGGTGAGGCGGTGCTTCTGCTTGAGCTTGCCGCCGATGACCTGGCCGCCGGGCTGCGTACCAGCCGGTGGTGTCACCGCTGCCTGGTTGCTCCAGGTAAGGCGCAGCGCCGGCGCGCCGGGGACGTAGCCTTCTACAGAGGACGGGAAGTCGCCGGCCCAGCCGGAGCGGCGCATCTCGCCGTCGCTGACAACCTCGATGCCCACCTGCTTTTGCAGCGCGATGGCTTCGACAATAGCCTTGTCTTCGAGGGCGCGGACTGCGTCTTCGCTCAGCTTGCCTTCGCGCAGGGCGGCGTGCGCGTCGAGGACTTCCTGAGGGCGCAGGAGACTGCCGACCTGCTCAGCGCGGTACTTCTTGTCCATCGGATCCTCCGTATTGAAAGCCGGGGAAGACCCCGGACCCCTGCTAAAGGGGCGCATGTGGCGTTTATCGCCGTTACTTGCCGAGCCGGGGACACCCCCGGACCCCTATTGTGTTGAAAACCGGGGAAGACCCCGGACCCCGCTAAAGGGTGGCGGAGGTGCTACTTGAGGGAGATTGCCTTGCCTTCAGCGGATGAGCGTTCGATGGCGTCGATGAGGCGGTGGCGCGTGACTGCAAGCTGGAAGTCCGGCACGACGGCCTCACCCGAGGGCAGGGAGTCGGCGTAGCGGGCGTAGGCCTGGGCGACGTTGCGGGGCGGGCCGGGCGGCGTGCCTTCGGGCACGAGCTTGTACTTGTCCGGCGGCGCCATTTCACTGGCGGCGTCCTTGCCGCGGGCGCCGTAGAGCAGGTTGGGGCCGATGTTGGCCGAACCGCTGGTGATCACGAGCGCGCCTTCGCGTCCGTAGATCTCGAGGCGGGTGCCGCTGGGGTTGGAGGGGACGCTGGCAACCTGGATGGCGACCTCGGCGCCACTCTCGAGGACGCCGGCGACGCTGATCGCGTCCGGGGAATCGACCGGCACCATCTGGTTGAGGTCGGTGTCCTTCCACTCCTTGATGCGGGTGACTGAGCGGGCCTGGAGTTCGGTGAACTCGCCGAGGATGTAGCAGAGCGCGTCGATGCTGTGGCCGCCGGGGATGGTCAGGGTATTGGCGCCGTTGGCGTGCTCGCGCTGCCAGACGCGGCCGCTACCGCGTTCGAGCGCCGCCATGCTCATGACGCTGAGGTTGGCGGTGAGGACCTCGCCGATGTAGCCGTCGGCAATGAGGTCGCGGGCGTACATGTAGGTGGGGTCGCTGCGGCCCTGGAGGCCGACGATGGTGTTGAGGGAGCGCTCTTTCGCCAGCGCCGCCATCTCTTGCGCCTGCTTGAGGTTGGCGCCGAGCGGCCATTCGCAGAAGACAGGCTTGTTGGCGCGCAGGCCGGCCATGACGAGGTCGTAGTGCCAGGGAACGCGCACGGAGACGGCGATGAGGTCGATGTCCGGGTGGGCGGCCATGTCTTTGATGTCGTGGAAGGCGAGCTCAGCGCCGAACTTCTCCTTCGAGGCCTGCGCGGTCTCCTCGCGAGAGGTGCAGACGGCCTTGAGCACGTAATCGGGCAATGATTTGAGGGCGGGGACGTGGGCGTTGGCGCCCCAGCCGCTGCCGCCGGTGGTCACGGTTGCGCCGACGATACCGACGCGAATCTTGTCTGGCACAGAAGAACCTCACTGTATTGAAAGCCGGGGAAGACCCCGGACCCCTTTTGTGTTGAAAGCCGGGGGACACCCCCGGACCCCCGCTAAAGGTCCGAATTGAGGCGGGTGACGGGGCAAGCCTAGGACAGACTGAGGCTGCCAGTCTAGGGCGGGATTTGGCGACGGTTATTGAAGGCCTAAGCGCCGCCGCCGGCGACCGGTACCTCTGCCTTTTCGGCCTGGAGCATCTGCTCGATCTGCTGGCGCAGGGGGTCTGCGGGCGTGCCTAGAGTGCGCCAGTCCTCGCCTGGGGTGAGGATCTTCTCGGCGCCGCGAATCTCCTTGTAGGGCAGGCTGGGGTCGAGGGCCGGCGGCTCGATGCCCCTGGCGAGGTCCTTCGCTGCCTTGAGGAGGATGCGGCGCATCGTGATGATCGACTTGTCGGTCGTGCCGAGGTGCTCCTTGGAGCGGTCCCAGATCTTGCCGGGTGACTCGGTGACCATTGAGTCCTGGCTGCCGAAGTCGCGGATGCCGGAGTAGAAGGGACTGGTGGCGCGATCGCGGTCGACCTGGTAGTCGTTGTCGGGCGTGAACTCGCGCGGTTGCAGGAAGCTGCGGAAGCGGTTGCCCTGGCCGCGGCGGTTGGTGTACGGCGTGTTGTCGAACAGCGTCTTGCCCTCGATGCCGGAGAGGCGAGCGGCGAGGACGTCGGCCTCGGTCTGGGCCTTGGTCCAGAAGTAGAAGTAGCAGCTGGTGTCGTCGATGGGCGCGCAGAGCCCGCCGCCGTTGGCGAAGGGGATGTTGGCGACGACGGAGGTGTAGGGCATAGCCCAGGCTGTGACGCGGACGTGGGTGTTGCCGTTGGGCGTGTTGCGGATGCCGGCGTACTTATAGCCGTACCACTCCTCTGCGACTTCGAGGCGAGGGGTACCGTCGTAGGCCCAGATCTTGATCGACGTGTCGTAGGAGGGGTAGGCGCCGGGCGCGTCGGTGCCGTCGTCCGGGTGGTCGAGGGCGCCCTTGAACTGGTGCAGGTAGGAGATGTGGGAGGTGTCCAGGTTGCCTTCCATGCGCTGGACCCAGTTGGAATAGCCGATGTTCTTGACGGCGAACCACTTGTCGCGCGGGACGTCGTCGGAGCCGAAGTTGCGGAAGGCCTGGAGCTTTTCGGAGGGCCCCATGTAGGTCCAGACGATGCCGGCGGACTCGTGCGTGGGGTAGGCGTTGACGCGCACCTTGTTCTTGAAATTAGACTCGGCGGGCTCTGAAGGCATGTCGATGCAGTCGCCGGCCGTGTCGAACTTCCAGCCGTGGTAGACGCAGCGCAGCCCGGCCTCTTCGTTGCGTCCGAAGAAGAGCGAGGCGCCACGATGCGGACAGGCCTGCGTGAAGAGGCCGACGTCGCCGTTTGTGTCGCGGAACGCTACGAGGTCCTCACCGAGGAGGCGCACGCGTACCGGCGGGCTGTCCGGCTCCGGCACCTCCGTGGAGAGCAGGGCGGGCGTCCAGTAGCGGCGCAGCAGGTTGCCCATCGGGGTGCCTGGACCGACGCGGGTGAGGATATCGTTGTCTTCTTTGGTCAACATTGGGTGCTCCTGTGTCTGGGATTCGCCAGAGAGAGCGGCGTTTTGTTCCCTAACTATAACGCAAACGTGAGGCTGGTGGCCAGCCGATGCGGAGCGGATAAGCGGATTGGCGACTGCGAGGTACGGGGACGTCCGGGGTTGTGTAGGGGCGCACGGCCGTGCGCCCCTACCGTGGCCTGGTATTGAAAGATGGGGGCTCTGCCCCCAAAACCCCCGCTAAAGGGGCGCATTGCGGGGGACGCCGAGGCTGGAAAGCCTCGGCTACGGTTGGTCGAGGCGCGTGAGGGTGGGTGACGGAGGTTTGTGCCGGGTTGGGGTGGCATACCGAGGTTGCTTCGCCTCGCTGCGGCGATGGCTCGCAATGACAGGACCAGGCGTGACGAGGGAGTCGAGCCTGGTCGCGGGCTAGCGGGCAGGGCCGAGCAGCGTGGTGCCACCGTCGACGGCGAGGACCTGGCCGGTGACCCAGCGTGACTCCGGGCTGGCGAGGAAGACGGCGGCCCAGCCGATGTCCCAGGCGGTGCCCTCGATGCCCAGGGGAGCGGCTTTGGCGCGGGTGGCGCGCCGCTCCGGCGTCATGTGCTCCGCGACCATGGGTGTGTACACGGGGCCGGGGGCGATGCAGTTGACGCGCACCAGCTGCGCCGCGTGGTCGACTGCCATTGCCTTCGTAAGCGCGATGACGGCGCCTTTGGAGACGGTGTAGGGGGTGAGGCCGCGCGGCCGCAGGGCGGAGATCGACGAGATGTTGATGATCGAGCCGCCGCCGCCCGCGGCCATGACCGGGATTGCGTGCTTGGACATGAGCATCATGCTTTTGACGTTGACGTCCATGGTCTCGTCCCAGGTCGCTTCGTCGACGTCCACGACGCTGACGATGCCGGGATCGATGCCGACGTTGTTGTGCAGGATGTCGAGGCGTCCGTAGCGGCGCACGGCCTCGTCGACGATCGCTTTGCAGTCCTCGGAGGAGGTAACGTCGGCCTGCATGGCGAAGGATTCGCCGCCTTCGCCGCGGATCATACCCTGCGTCTCTGCGGCGCGGGCGAGGACGGCATCTACGAGGATGACCTTCGCGCCGGCGCGGGCGAAGAGGACGGCGGCGGCCTTGCCGTTGCCGACGCCGGGGCCGCGCGAACCGGCGCCGGTGACGATTGCGACCAGGCCTTCGAGTCTGGGCTTGGGTGTGGTTTCTGACATGACGCTAGTTGTAGTGCGGCCGGGTGTGGGTGTCCAGAGCGTTGAAAGATGGGGGCTCTGCCCCCAAACCCCCGCTAAAGGGGCGCATGTGGCGTGGAGGGCTAACCTCACCCCCAGGCCCCTCTCCTTGCGAGGAGAGGGGCTTTTGTTTTGTAGGGGTACGTCCCTGGCTGTCGGCCTCTTGTATTGAAAGATGGGGGCTTTGCCCGCAAACCCCCGCTAAAGGGGCGCATGTGGCGTGGAGGGAGTACGCCCATGCCCTACCCGATGCTGTAGGCTGCGCCTGCTCAACATTCGGCGTTACTAGAGGGAGTTAACCATGAACTACGTGCATCTCTACACGGGACCAGACGGCCTGTCCTACTTCAAGGACGTTGAGGTGCCGCTGGCGGGCCGCGGCGAAGGGACGGAGCTGTCAGAGCTGTTCCCGGCCAAGGCGATGGTCATGCGGCGCAACACGGCCGCGTACCAGCTGGACTACCACACGGCGCCGCGCAAGCAGTACATCATCAATCTGACGGGGACCGTGGAAATCGTGGCGAGCGGGGGCGAGACGCGCCAGTTCGGGCCGGGCAGCATCATGCTGGCGGACGACACGACGGGCAAAGGGCACATCAGCAAGGCGCTGACGCCGGAGCGTCTATCGCTGTTCGTGCACGTGGACTGAGGCGGTAGCGGGTTGGCGTGAGTCAGCGGCTGGCCTTGAGCTGTAGAAGTCTGCGAACTCGACGCGCCCGTCGAAGTCCTACTCGAAGGCCTGGAACTCAGGCTGCGAGATTGGCGGCCGGCTTGTCTGCAGGAGCGAGGGCAGCGCTCGTGGACGGGCGGGATTTCGCTATGCCCCAGACCATCAGGAAGAACAGGACGCAAAGTAGGGGCGTCTGAGTATTCAGATCGAATTCAGCACGCGTGCGATCTGCTACTAACTGAGACAGCCACACTAGAGCGCCGATTCCCAGCCAGGGGATCGCCGGGAGTGGGGTCTCGCGCCAGCCGATGTATCCCAGGACAACCACCAGGCCGACGAGGACAAGGTCTTGCATGTAGACATGCGGATTGACCAGTATCGAACCGGCGATCATGACTGCGACGGCCAGCGCGAAGGTCCCGGATGATGTCTGGCGGATTGTCCTGAATGCATTGACTACGAGGCCGACGGTCAATAGACCGGCTACGGAGGTCAGTGCCAGATGCGTGGCGGAGTGGTTATCGACGTACTTAGCTAGCAAGCCGTTCCAGCCGTACATCGTCTCGATGTCGATACCGAGTTCGCCCTCCCAGCCTGTGCTGCCGAGCGTGTAGCGCGGGTACTCCCAGAGCACGGACGGCCCGGATACGGCGATAGACACCAAAGTGAGTACTCCGGCCACGGCGGCGAAGGAAACAAGCGGCGACCACTGCTTCCGGGCGACAAGCACGAGAACCGGGAGGATCGCCATCTGAGGTTTCACGAGGAGAAGCGCCAGGGCGAAGCCGGACAGGCGCTGCTTGCCACGTTTCTGCAGATCGTAAAAGCCAAGGAAGCCGAGCACCAACAGCATGGAGAACTGCCCGTGCCCGATGAGCCAGAAAACTGAATGAAACGATGCCAGCGCCAGGCCGAAGAGAACAGACGGGACCAATCCATGCAAGTTCAAGAGTCGATGAATGATCACGGCGGCAACGATCACCAGGAGTACGTTGACGAGAAGCAGAACCAACGACGCGATGCCAACGGGCAGCAGGGCGAGCGGGGCGAACATGACCGCAACAAACGGCGGATTAAAGTAGCCGAGGCTTCCGGTGCCCCCAACCTCTCGTCCCATGATTTCGTGCTCGGTGTCTGCGACGACATCCGTGTCGTAGAGGCTCTCGCCTCTCCCCTCGAGTACCAGCCTTCCAGCCGCGTAGAAGGCTATGTAGTCTTCAAACTCGCCTTGCTCTGACGTTCCCTGGATGCGATCCATTTGCAGACTCGAAAGCACCAAGACTCTGTCGATGGCCGCGAAGGTCAGGTAAGAGCCGAGCGAGGCAATCAGCAGCAAAGCAAGGACCCGCCTGGCCGCCACAAGGATCGATGGTTGGCGCGAGCCTGGTATGGAAGATGGTGTAGTCGTGGCGGCCACTCGAGTCGGTGCGGTTGGCATGTTACTAGTCATCGACTGCTGATGGTTCAAATCGCGGCTTGCGCGAACAAGTCCGGCGACGGGGTTAGAATCATCGCCGGCAAACAGGCTGAAGCAAGGAGATTTACGTGAAAGCAGCGCGATTGGTCGGGCCTCGGCAGTTTCAGTTCGAGGACGCACCGATGCCTACGCTCAACCCGGGCGAGGTGCTGGTGCGCATGGAGTACTTCTCGGTCTGTGGCAGTGACCTGCGCATGTATGACCGCGCCTTGCCTGAGGAGGAGTACCCGCTACGGCTGGGTGCGCCCTGCCACGAGTGCGTGGGCATCGTGGAGCAGAGCCGGGACGACCGGCTGAGTCCGGGCCAGCGGGTGATTGCGCTGCAGGCGGGCGGGCTGCTGGAATACGCCGCGGTGCCTGGCCGCAACGCGGTGCCGGTGCCGGACGTGGGCGACCCAGCGCTGTGGGTGCTGTGCCAGCCGGTGGGGACGGTGCTCTATGCGACGCAGCAGATCGGTACGATCCTGGGCAAGCGCGTCGTGATTCTGGGCCAGGGGCCGATCGGGCTGTCGTTTACCGACTTTGTGGTGCGCGGCGGCGCGCGTCAGGTGATCGTCGCTGACCTGCACGACTACCGGCTGGACGTGGCGAAGGGGCTGGGCGCGACGCACACGCTGAACGCGACACGCGACAACGTACTCGAAGCGATCAAGGAGATTACGGGCGGGCAGATGGCCGACGTGGCGATCGAGGCGGCGGGACGGCCGGAGACGGCGCACCAGGTGTTCGACGCGCTGCGCCAGGAGGGCACGGCGATCATCTTCGGCATCGCGCACGATGAGGACGTGTTCCCGTTCGATTGGAACGCGATGACGAGCAAGCTGCCGAAGATGATCGTCACTAACAGCGCGCGCTCCGGCAACATGGCGGACACGGTGGCGGCGACGGTGGACCTCGTGCAGCAGGGACGGCTCTCCCTGGACCACCTGATGACGCACCGGCTGGGCTGGCAGGACGTGGATAAGGCGTATGAGCTGTACAGCGGCAAGCTGGACAAGTCGCTGAAGATCGTGATGAACGCGTAGGGCCTAGGCCCATTCCACTCCGCCCGGACGCGGGCAATCGGGGCCCTTCGACGGGCAAGCGCTGCCTATCTATGCGTTATGTCTGGTTACACGATCAAACGATAGTGGCATCTCGATAGAACGCAGCAGCA
>CAZNHI010000006.1:0-22873 GCA_964572535.1 uncultured Dehalococcoidia bacterium | reverse complement strand
CCTCCTGGCCCGCAAGCCAGGTCTGCTCCACGCGCATGCTGTTCTGCGTCAGCGTGCCTGTCTTGTCCGTGAACACCAGCGTTACCGAGCCCAGCGTTTCGACGCTCGATAGCCGCCTCACTACCGCGTTGCGCGATGCCATGCGCTGGACACCCAGCGCCAGCACAACCGTCGACGCCCCCGGCAGGCCCTCCGGGATCGCTGCGACGGCGAGGCTCGCCGCCGTCAAGAACATCTCGCTGGCTGCGATGCCGCGGGCGACGCCCACCAGGAACACCCCGAAGCACAGTAGGCACGCAGCAGCTACCAGGTAACGCCCGACATGCGCCAGTTCGCGCTGGAGCGGCGTCTCCGCACGCGGCTGCGCAGCGACGTGGCTGGCGATACGGCCCATCTCCGACTCAGCACCTGTCCCGACGACGATAGCCCGGCCGCGGCCCCGCGAGATCAGCGTCCCCTGATAGACCATGCAGGACCGATCGGCCAGCGGCGTGCCGGACCCGACAGGATCGACCGTCTTGTCCACCGGCAGCGATTCGCCCGTCAGCAGCGCCTCTCCGGCCGCCAGGCTTACAGCCGCGAGCAGCCGCCCGTCCGCCGCGACGATATCCCCGTCTTCCAGCAGGAGCACGTCGCCCGGGACGATCTTGTCAGCGGGGATGCGCTGCGATACTCCGGCTCGCAGGACGCCCGCACTCGGCGCTGACATCGACTCGAGCGCTGCCAGCGCCCGCTCCGCGCGGTACTCCTGCACGAAGCCGAGGGCGGCGTTGAGCAGAGCGATGAGCATGATCGCCGCGAACTCGACCACGTCACCCAGCGCCAGCGAAATCGCAGCCGCCACGAACAGGACGTAGACCAGCAGTGACCTGAACTGCCGCAGCAGCAGACTCAGCGGCCCCGGAGCGTCCTGACGCGGCAGGCGATTAAGGCCGTACTGTTCGAGTCGCTTCCCGGCCTCTTCGCCGCTGAGGCCGGAGGCGACGTCGGCGCCGAGAGCGGCAGCCACGTCGCCGGCAGGCATGGCGTGCCAGGCAGTTGGCCCGCCATCGACATCGACGATCATCGCCGCATCGGCCTGAGATCGCGTCGTCGCAGCACGAGCTTGCGTACCTCGTCCAGCAGTGGCAGGAGAGGCAAAAGCAACAGGACGAAAAGCCAGTCTTCGAACCCCGGCGCTGCGAAGTCGAACACACCCTGAAGCGGCGGCGCATAGACGACCAGCAGCAAAGTAGCCACTTCAACGGCGAGCGCCGGCAGCAGTAAGGGGTTGCGCGTGATCGGCATCTGAAGCAAAGACGTGCTGAAGCTCCGGCAGACGATAACGTTGCCGATCTGCCCAACAACGATTGCCATGAAACACATCGTCGTGGCCAGCACGTAAGTCTCACCACTGTCCGCAAGGCTATCGCCCGGACGCCAGCCGTCTGACCAGAAGACGAAGAAGTAAGCAGCAAGGCCCAGCGCCGCCTCGATTGGCCCCAACAACAGGAACGTACGCAGAAAGACCTTGCGGTCGAGCAGCGGCGCGCCTTTGCGCCGCGGTCGCTCCTTTAGCGTGCCACTCACCGGTGGTTCAGCACCCAGCGCCAATGCCGGCACCAGGTCCGTGCCGAGATCTACGGCCAGCACCTGAATGATCAGCAGCGGCAAAGGAATGCCCGCCAGCACGAACGCCGCGAACGGCGCCAGCTCAGCCACGTTACTCGTAAACACGTACGTCACGAAGTTGCGTATGTTGGAAAAGATCGCCCTGCCTTCCTCGATCGCGTCCACGATTGTCGCGAAGTTGTCGTCCAGCAGGATGATGTCCGCAGCCTCCCTCGCAACGTCCGTGCCTGTCATCCCCATCGCTACGCCTACGTCGGCGCGTCTCAATGACGGCGCGTCGTTCACGCCATCGCCGATCACGGCCACGACGTTGCCCATCTCCTGCAACGCCGTCACGATTGCCAGCTTCTGGATCGGCGTCGTCCGGGCGAAGACCACGTCTTCCAGCAGCGCAACCCGCAGCCCGGCTGGCGTCAGGGCGTCAAGCTGTTGCCCCGTAACGACCCGCGGCTCCCCGTCCGCGACGATTGAGGTCCGCCGGGCGATCTCCGCCGCTGTGCCGGGATGATCCCCGGTGACGACGACCACTCGAATGCCGGCGGCGTGGCACTGCTCCACGGTCTGAGCGGCGTGCGGCCGCACCGGGTCGATCATCGCCACGAGACCGAGTAGATCGAGCTCCCGCTCGACTTCCTCCCGTTCCGCCACAGACGCCAGATTGCGGCGCGCCACCGCGAGCACCCGCAGGCCCGCCGCCGCGTATGCGTCTGCTTGGTCCAGCACGCGCCGCCGATCATGGTCCGTTAGCTTCTCACCCACAGCGCCCAGGACGCAGCGCTGCGTCACCGCATCCGGCGCTCCTTTGGTAGACAGCACGAGCCGCCCTCCATCCTCATCAATGCTCGACATCAGCCTCAGATAGGAGTCGAAGGGCAGCTCGGCAACCCGCTGTCCCCGGCGGGCCACGCCAAGCGACGCTGCGGCCTGTACGATCGCCACCTCGGTGGGATCGCCATGGCTTACCAACCCCTCCACTGGGTCAGTCTCTATCGCGGCGTTGCTTGCTAGCATCCCAGCTTCGAGCACGCTGAGTGCGTCTTCCCTGGTCCCGGCGCCAGAGACGGGCAAGAGCTCGGCGCGAGCGGGGGCCAGGAAAGCGACCTTATACTCGGCATTAAGCGTCCAGACTCGCTCGACCACCATTCGGTTCTCGGTCAACGTTCCGGTCTTGTCCATGCAGATGACCTGGGTCGCACCCAGCGCCTCGATCGCCGAGAGGCGCCGCACCAGCACGTTGCGGCGCGCCATGCGCTGCACCCCGAGGGCCAGCGACAGGCTCAGTGTGGGCAGCAGGCCTTCCGGGACGAGCGCAACGATCACGCCGATTGCGAAGATGAACCCCTCGTTGAACGTCCGGTCAAGCACCACAGCAGAGATCGCCCAGATGATCAGGCCGGCCGCAATTGCGACCACCGCCGTGACGCGGGCCAACCCTTCGATCTCTTGTCGCAGCGGCCCAGCCGCTTGCTCGAGCGATGCTGTCAGCTCGCTGATCGTCCCGAACTGCGTGTGTTCGCCGGTGGCCCAGACCACCGCCTCGCCGTCACCGTGCACCACCAGCGTTCCGGCGTACAGCAGGTTAGGCCGCGTACTGGAGGAGTCACCGGGCTCAGCCGCCGCTTCAGGGGTCTTCACCACCGGCGACGATTCTCCGGTGAGCGTGCTTTCGTCTGCTTCCAGTCCTGCCGCCACTTGCAGGCGGCAGTCCGCAGGCACCCGGTCGCCCTCCGCCAGGATCACCACGTCACCTGGGACGAGCCGGGCCGCATCGATCGTTCGCACCGCGCCGTCTCTCCTGACGGAGGCGGACGCACGTACCTGGCGCTGCAGAGCCTCCAGCAGTTGGCCGGCGCGATACTCTTGCGCGAAGCTGAAGATCCCGTTGATCAGGATTACTGCCAGGATCGCCCAGCCGAGCTCCGGCAGGTTGCCCACGAACGCCAGAAAAGCTGCGATCCAGAGCAGCAGGGCAAGCAGGTGGACGAAGTTGCCGGCAAATATGGCCAGCGAGTTGCGCCGCCCGTGCCTCGCGAGCTCGTTTCGGCCAAAGACTCTCAAGCGTCGGGCCGCCTCACCACGGCTGAGACCGCGCGAACTCGTGCGTAAGCGGCCTAGGGTCTCCTCGGCGCTCCACCGCGAAACCTCAACAGGTGACAGCTCCGCCGCCAGCGGCGGCGGCCGGCTCCGTCCGCGATTGTGGCGTGGTTTCTCCTGAGTAGTCACTGTCCGACGATGTTCCTTGCCCTCAGGCTGCGGTGCACGTCACGCCCCCCGGGCTTCTCGTTGGTTTCACGATACTTATGTCAGGTTAGACGGAGACAGGGAGACGGCCCAGAGCCATACAACCGCGTTCCTGTAGTCCCTTCGGCCCATTTCGCCGCGTAGGTAGCACCTTCCTCAAAGCCACCGCGGCGGCAAGAGATGCGGACGTGGGTGAGAAGCCGAACGGCCTACTGCTGTCCAGCGTTATGTCTGGTTACCCAATTGCCTGATGTTCCGGCGAGTGTCTTGGGCAAGCGACCCGTCCAATTCCCGATGGGGCTAACGGATCGCCGAATCCGCCAGTCGCCTCGAAGTCACGATTCCTCTACTGCCCTACTTCAGCATTCTGCTCGTCGTGTTCTTCCTGGTCGGCCTGTTGCCGGATCTCGGCTGAAGTTGGCTCCTTGATGGCGCTGATCAGGGCCGTCTGGGCTCTGATTCGTGCCTCCGCCTTCGCCAGGTTGGCCGCCACGTCGCTGGCCTCGCCAGCACCGGAGGCAAGGTAATCATCGGCGTTCTGCTTCACAGCCTGCCGAATGCTATCGAGTTGGTCAATCAACGAGCGAGTGGCCGAATTAAGCTCGTCGGGGAATCGGGCCATCGCCGCCGGATTTTTGCCGCGGGCGCCGGCCAGGAGTTGGGACATGTTCGCGAACAGAGGCCCCGTGGACTCGCCGCTCATGTTCACCCCAAATTGCCCGGCTGTTACGAGCAGTCTGTCGCCGTATTTAGCCATCCCCTTCGCGCTCTTGGCGTCGAAGGTCTTCCCTGCGGCGGGGAGGGAGTGCTTCAGCATGTAAAGGTCATCCAGGACTGCCATATACGCCATAGCGGGTGACATCGCCTTGTAACCAGCCGTCCCACGCAGCTTGGGCTCACGCCTGGACACGTGCTTCGCGCCACCACCGGGGGTTACGTACGGTCCCGGAATGGCAGCGTTTAGCTTGCCCTGGTTCGCTGCCATCTCCTCTGCAATCTGAGCTTGCTTCGGGAGGTTCCCGGCGGCGTCTTTGTACTGTTGGTGCAAGACGTCCTGCTTTATCTCGAGCTTGCGGTAGGCGTCCTCGAAGTTGTCGAGGTGCTTGACCACGTCGTCGAAGGGGACGCCCATCTCCTTCGCAAGCTTTTCGACCTCAGCTTTGTCAGCGCCTCGCTTCAGCATTCCGGTGAGATAGTCCTTCGATAGCAATGCGATTTCTTCCTGGCGAACTGCGAGCTGAGCGAGGGTCACGCCCATATCCTTCGCCATCTTGTTGATCTCGTCGACCATGGCAAATTTTTCACCCGGCGCGAGCTTCTGAGCATCCTGCAGCATCTTCGTCAGGATGTTGAGCTCCGCCTCCTTGACGATGCGTTTTTCTGCTCGCTTCGCCGCCGTACCGCCAATGGCGCCAAGCGGACCCTCGAACATGTGGAGGCGGCTGGGGTCCGCAAAGATGTCCGCATCGAGGAGGTCGCGCCAGCCCGAACCGAATTGCGCTTCCATGGCACGAATGGCTGCGTTTCGGTCCGCTGTCGCAGCCGGGCCGAGGAAACTCACGTCCACGTCGCTGTCGAACGCTGGTGTTCCCGTACGCTCCATCTTGGGAGGGACGCTGCGCTTGGCCACGTCGGAACCAAGGTCACCGGCAGCTTCCGCCACCACCCTTCTCTCTAGGGTGTCGAACTGAGCGACTCTCCAGGCCTGAAGCTCCTTGCATAGCGCCTCGCTACCCGGTATCGATTTGAGTTGGTCCCTGACGGCCGCCCACTTCCCACCGAGGAGGGTCATAAGCGAGCCGCCATTGCCGCCCAAGTCCTTGAGCTTCGCCTCGAGCGCCTCGACATACGCCCGCGCGGCGGGCCCACCCTCCTTTACAGCCCTTGCACCCATCTCCTGGAGACCGCTCGCGAGAGCCTTGGCTTCTTCTTTCGACAGCTTGAACGCCTGAGCGACTTCGTCCGCGTTCTTGAGGACCCGTTGAGCAAGGACTTGTTCTCCACCTTTCAGACCGTCGACGAAGGCCTCTCTGGCCGCTACCGTTGCCGCCTCCTTGCCGGCGCCGCGCGCGGCCCTCCACGCTGATTTCACGCCGTCTCCAAGCAAGGGAACGAAGCCGACCAGAGCAAGTGCGGTCTGGACCTTGCCATCTGTTCCACCGGTCTGCCACATCTTGTAGATGCCGGCAGCCACGTCCCTGGCGTCGGCCACCTGGCCGACGATGGGAATGCAGCCCGTGATCACCTGGCTCACCGTCATCGTGGCAGTAGGGTCTTCGATGAAGTCACCGATAATGACCCCCATCGAGAACTGCTCGATCTCGCTCAGTTCCTTCGCGGTCCGCCATCCCTTCCCGTCCTTCGTATCGCACGCCTCGAGATAACGGTCGTCCTTCGTTACCACCTCCAGGACGCCGCTCACCTCGCTGCCCTTGTCGAGCAAGTAGACGTAGCCGTCGAGACCCGGCTCCTTCATGTCGTTCACGGAGAAGTCATCCAGCGAAAACAAGTGGATGTAGCCGTCCGGCCCGCTGACCTTTAGCCTCGCGCCCTTCATCTTGTTCCAGTCCGCGTTGAGCTGCTTCTGTTCGTCCGCGTCGGGACCGTACCCGCTGATGGGGCCCACTTCCCTGCGGACTTTTATCGTGCTGTTCCAGACGTGGCCGTAGGTCTCGCCCAATTTCTTCCCTGTGAAGTCCAGGACCATCCCGCCCGCCTGCTTTTTCAGATCGCTCAGCTCTTCCATTACTTCGACGCTGTCGCCCGTGAGCGCCTGGTGGTAATCGAGGGCCCACTTCTGGACTTGCATGAGGTGTCGCCACTCGATTCGGCCGCCGTCCGAGTCCAACTCCCAGCTATTCGGGCCCCATCTGAACGTCAGCAGGGGCTCTGGAGGCTCCGCTTCGTTGATTGTGGCGATGATTGGATACTCGATCAGCGTCCTGTACAGGGCCTCGCGAAAGGCGGGCTCACGACTGCGTGTCTCCTGCCCCTCCGGCAAAATATCGTTCCCCAGCATCTTGCTGATTGGGATTACCAGCGCTCGGTTCCGTCGGAGCACTTCGTAGTGCGGGTCGCCTCGAGCGCCCGCATCCTCGGCAGAGTCGCTGCCAGCGAAAGGTTTCATCTCCTCGGCCTGCCGTCTCAGCGCATGCCTGGCGAGGAGCACTTGGTCCAGGATCGCGAGCTGGTCGGCAGGCATCCGGAGGTTCGGGTACTGAGCCGCCAGAAGCGCTGCAGCGTCCGGCGGGCGGGCGCCCCGGGCCTGTTGAGCGCCGGGCACACGCTGGATGACCCCGCTACTCGCAACCGGGATCGGCGGCTTCAATGACTCCATAAGTCTGGAAACCTGCTGGTTTCCATGCACGCGCGAGAGGTTGCGCGTAACATTGGCCCGCGTCTGAGACTGGACCCTCGGATTCGTCAGCCAGCTCAGGCTACCGACTGAAGGCTCTGGCTCGTTTGACTCGCGGTCGGCCGGAAGCTCCGGCTCGACTACTGGCCGCTTCCGTCCATCCGGCACTCGCTGTGGTTCTGCTCGGCCCGTCGTCAACTCGACCATCCCATTTCAGGCGCACACCACAGCCACACTGAGATCGCGTTCTCTGGTGTCAGGAAAATTTAGCAACTGGCGATTGATGCGCGATTGACGGCGCGTTGAAGCATCAAGGTCTACAGCTCAGGGATGAGACCCGAGTAGCCCATGCGATCAGCTCATCGTCTCCGCTACTGAGCGCCGTCGCCGGCGCAGTTGCGCTAGTCGAGCGGTAGTAGCGCCTGCACGAAGGGCAAACCGCTCGCGAGGAGCGTCCATTGCGCCGCGGCGCTGACCCGCCATACTTCGCCGCTGTCGGTGCCGACGAGCAAGCTGCCGCTCTCTTCACCCGGCACCAGAGCCGTGAGGTTGGCCGCGGACGGCGAGTGTGCAGCATCACCGAGCGAGCGCCAGCTGCTCCCGCCATCAATGCTCTGATAGAGCATGGACTGCGCCCCGTCCGGATCGCGATAACTAGAGCGGAAGTTGGGTGCGCAGCCTACTGTCAGCGCATTAGGTGCGCGCGCGTCGATGCACATCGGCCGCGTGTAACGATGATCGAGGTCGCTCCAGACGTAATGCCAGCTGTACCCGCCGTCGTCGGAGCGGTATACCCCTGCCTTGCTCTGTTCCTCTGGCAGCGATCCGGGGCCGATCCGCCCAAAGCCCGTTGTGGCGTAGAGCACGTCCCGACCGCCCGGGTCGCGGGCCAGCATATGGATGTCAGGGTTCTGGTCTGCCAGGATAGCGCGCCACGTGGCGCCACCGTCGTCCGTCTCCATAATGCCGCCAACCTCCACGCCTACCCAGAAGCGGGCCGGCTGAGCGGCATCGAACACGATGGCGAGCGCGCGAGAAGCCGAGGGATCACCCGGCAGGCCCCAATCCTCGGAGCCGGGAAGCCGGGTTAGCGACTCGACCTCGGCCCAGGAGTGGCCGCCGTCGGCGCTGGAATAAAGCGCGGCCGGCTGGGTGCCGGCGTAGACCGCGCCTTCGTCGTGAGGCGCCGTCGCGATCGCCCTTACGGCTCGGCCATCGCAGCCACTCGCCTGCCACGAACGCCCGTCGCTGGAGCGGTAGACACCGCTGTCGGTCCCCGCCAGGATGCTTCCGTTCCTGCGGCAGAAGGTGAGGACGCCGCGTTCCGCCAGTCCCTCAGCGGCCGTCGGTGCGCCTGACGGGCCGACTACGAATACCCCCTCGCGCGTCCCGATCAAGATCTCCACAACGCACCTCCTGGCTTACGCCGCCTGACCCCCAAGCCGTCCACAAGCGGCATTTGCCGTTGCGCCGGGAGTGTGGTAGCCCTGCCTCGCCCACGTCAAGCCGCAGCGCAGCCGATCTGTGCTGGGGTTCAAGGCCGAGGACGGCAGCGTGTTGCCAGTGGCACCACCGATTGCCGCGACCATGAGCGCGGGGCCAAAGAGAAGAGGCCGGCTCCCTCTGGTGCCGGCCTCTTCGTTGCGATTGGTTTGGTGCGGCGCTAGGCCGCTGTGGAACCGCTTACCAGCGGTTACCGCCGCCACCACCGCCGCGGCCACTGTTATAACCACCACCACCGCCGCGGTTGCCGCCGGAGCTGCGCTCTTCGCGAGGCTTGGCTTCGTTCACGGTCAGCGTGCGGCCCTGGAGTTCGGTGCCGTTGAGGCCGGCGATTGCCGCCTGGGACTCTGCCTGGTTCGCCATCTCGACGAAGCCGAAGCCGCGTGCACGACCGGTGTCGCGGTCGGTTGCAATTCGAGCCGTTGACACGGCGCCGTAGACGGCAAACGCCGCCTGCAGGTCGCTCTCGCTGGTGTCGAAGCTCAGGTTTCCAACGTAAATGTTCAAGTTTTCTCTTCTCTCACTAGCCCCCGACGGGGGGACACTTTCCGGTACCGATTTCGGAGACCAGGGGCATCAACGAGGTCCGGGGAGAGACGTAAAACGACTGGGTCCGGAGAATTCGCCTGGCTTAGGTTCTAGTCGGTCAGCAACTCTTGGACTGGCACGAGGGATGACAGCCCAGGAAGTACAGACCCAGTGTAACACGAAGGACGCAAGTGCAAGCCATCATCGCGGTGAAGCCGCTGCTGTGGAGCACCTCAAACGTAGCGCTTCCCTTCGTCGTCGGCAGCAGTTTGCCGTCATGCTAATGACCAGCCGGCGCTGGAGAGCGCCCTACGGCATCGAGGGTTGTTGAAGACGTGGTCACACAATTAGGACATCGTGTCAGGTTTCGCAGCCTGACTCCCGGCCGCACAATTGCCGAACCGGGAATCTAGCGTCATATTGAACCCGCTCACCGGAGTGAAGAGACGGAGGTCGCGGGTGCCGGCTGTGTATGACGACATCATCGTAGGAGCTGGTTCTTCAGGCGCGGTCCTGGCCGCCCGCCTCAGTGAAGACCCCGCCCGGTCCGTCCTGCTGCTTGAAGCCGGCCCAGACTTCGCGTCGATCGAAGAGACACCCACGGACTTACTCGACGGCAAGAACATTTCAGTGGTGGATCACGACTGGCACTTCACCGCGGAGGCGCTGCCAGGCCACACGATTGCTTACCCACGGGGGAAAGCGACGGGCGGCTCCTCAGCCGTCAACGCAACCGTCGCACTACGAGGCATCCCTGCGGACTACGACGAGTGGGCGGCATTAGGTAGCCCTGCCTGGGCCTGGGAACAGGTACTGTCGTACTTCCGTCGGCTTGAGGACGATCAAGACGAAGGAGGAGACCTCCACGGACAGAGCGGGCCCGTCTACATCAGGCGCTGGCGGCGGGAGGAACTGCATCCCTTTTCGCTGGCGGTTTCGTCTGCCTTCCGTAACCTGGGCTACCCCGAAGTCACCGACCACAATCATCCGGAATCGACGGGCTTCGGCGCCTACCCGATGAACCAGCGCGACGGCGTCAGGGTGTCCACCGCGATTGCCTACCTATTGACCGCGCGCCATCGCCTCAACCTGACGATTCGCCCGCACTGCCTGGTCAACCGTGTCCTCTTCGATGGGGGCCGTGCTATCGGAGTCGAAGCGGAGTCCGGCGGAGTGATGCAGAGAGTGGAGGGGCGACGAATCACACTGGCAGCAGGCGCCATCGCCTCGCCGGCCATTCTGTTGCGTTCTGGAATCGGGCCGAAATCCGGATTCGCGGAGCTGGGCATTGAACCTATCCTGGACCTGCCGGGAGTGGGCGCCAATCTACTGGACCATCCGACAGCGAGTTTGATGCTGCTGCCAAAGCCCGGCGTCTGCGACCTCAGCACGCCGTCCGTGCAGATGATCCTCCGCACCACGGCTCCCGGCTCCGATGAGTTCAACGACCTTCAGGTCTTCGCGGTCAATCAGCTTGACATGGCCGGACTGAACCCCTCGCTCGTCGAAGAGCTTGGGACGAGCGTCTTCCCGAGGCTTGTGGCGTCGCTACAGCGCCCTCGCTCTCGTGGGCGTCTGACCCTGAACAGCAAGGACCCGCACATCCAGCCACGCATAGAACTGAACTACTTCGATCATCCGGAAGACATGCGGCGAATGATTGAAGGTATGCGTATCTGCTGGCAAGTGGCGAATGCTCCTGAGATTCAGGCGCTCACCGAAGGGGTGGTGGGACTAACCGAGCAAATGGTGGCTGACGACGAGGCGATGGAACACGCGGTCAAAAGCACCGCCGGCACGACTTTCCACCCCGTAGGCACGGCGAAAATGGGCCCAGCGTCAGACCCGCAGGCTGTCGTGGACCAGTATTGCCGGCTTCACGGCGTCAGCAATCTGCGCGTCGTCGATGCTTCGGTGATGCCGAATCTACCGCGCGCCAATACGAACCTCACTTGCATCATGATCGGCGAGCGTGTCGCTGACTGGATGCGCGGCGCAGACTAGCGGTCCCGCTCACTGGTTACACGATCGCCCGCTAGCGTCGATCAGCCCCAGAGTTCTTTGGTCGCCAGTCTGGCGCCCTCGGCTAGAGACTGAAGCTTGGCCCACGCGATCTCCGAATGGACGCGACCGCCGAGGCCACAGTCGGTGCCAGCAATCACGTTCTCACGACCTACGACACCTGCGTAGCGAACTATCCGGTCAGCTACCACTTCCGGATGTTCTACAACGTTTGTAGCGTGGCTTACCACACCGGGCATCAAGATCTTCCCTTCCGGCAGCTTGGCGTCGCGCCACACCTTCCATTCGTGCTCGTGACGAACGTTACCGGCCTCCACAGAGAAGCAGCCAGCGCGGACCGTCAGCAGCAGGTCGGCGATGTCTCGCAGCGGCAGGTCGGTGGTGTGTGGTCCATGCCAGCTGCCCCAGCAGATGTGATACCGAATCCGATCCTCGGGTAAGCCTGCCAGGGCGTGATTTAGCGCCTCAATGGTAACTTTCGCATACCGCTTGTAGTCCGACAGCTCTGGCTGCGGATTGAACATGTCCCAGCTGTCTGGTAAACCCGGGTCGTCAAGCTGGAGGATGAAGCCCGCATCTACGATCGCCTTGTACTCCTCGCGCATCGCGTCGCCGACGGCGAAGAGGAACTCCTCGTCAGTCTTGTAGTACCGGTTTTGGCGTCTGCCAAAGCTTCCGGGCGCAACGCTGGTCATGAACGCTTCCTCAGCGTTGGTGTTCTCGATGGCCGATTTCAGGTTTTCGATGTCCGCTCGGACGGCTTCGGCGCCACCGTACGAAATCGGCCCGGTGAACGTGGCCGGAGAAGCCGCCGCAAATGTGGCGTTGCTCATGGTGATTTCGCTGTAGGCGCCCGGGAACTTCTGCCGTTCGCGCCGTTGCGACAGAGGGTTATCGGCGGTAGCTGTCCCACGCTCCCACCCCGTAAGGCGTTCGTAGGCGTAGCTCATCCACGGCCCATAGTCGATGGTGCTGCGAGAAGCCTTGCCGTACTCGCCATCGTTGACAATGTCGATGCCAATCCTGGCCTGCTCGTTGACGACATCCAGCACCGACTGGCTGAGCGTCTTTCCAAAGGACAACGGGTCGAAGGAGCCTTCAGATCGAGCGCGATTAAGGTCAATCAGGTCTTGCGGTCTTGGCAGGCTGCCAGCGTGACTCGTGAGTATCCGCCCGTCGCTTCTCTTCATCAGGCACTCCTGGAGAGGGTTCGCTTAGCGCCGGGGAGCCGCACGCTAGTACCAGAGAGCAACTCTGTCAATGAACGGTCCGTCACCAACTGGAGACTATGTGGACATCAGGGGTCATCGTGCTCGAAGACCTGCACTGGGCCGACGGCGGCAGCAAGCGTCGGCAATGGTGGAATATCGGCGCCGTCGCGGCTGGACGCGGCCAAATTCGTCAGCGCTGGCTTGAAATGAGGAGGTTTCTTCGGTTGGGGAGTGAGCACCTTGTAGCGGTCTAAGTACTGGTGAGCACTTCCATTAGTCCGTGCGGGCGTAACCGCCTACTCGAGAATCTTGACCAGTTCGACCTTGCCAACCTGGCGCCGAACGCTTTTTCGCTGCGGCTTCAGTCCGGGCTTTGGCTTGCTCCTGTAACTTCCGCTTCTTCATTTTTGGACTGTGGTTTTTGTTCCCACCTGCCATGCTTCGCAGACCTAACTTACGGGCCGCACATTGACAGCTTGACTCTTGCGCGGGTCGCGGGGATCGGCTCCCTTGTCAAACTCAACGGCTTGCCCTTCGGTCAAATTGTCGAAAGTACCTGCTGACACAGCAGACGAATGGAAGAAGGTGTCCTCAGAAGTTCCTGCCTCCTGCACAAAACCAAAGCCTCGATCTCTAATCAGCCGCTTAACATGTCCGGTTGCCAAGATGTTCTCCTCTCTCCCATCTGCAGCAAATGCCGCAGTTCTAACAACGAGGTAGCCCTAAGAGAACAGAAGGCTCGGCTTGGAAAGCTGGCTGGTCTGCGTGCTTGGGAGATGCCTTGTGTATACATAGAGTGTAGGTGTTTCTTAGGAAGATAGATAGGACGGCGCGCGCGTGGCTCCGCCTTTGGTGGATTACCCGGCACTATGTATGTCCCGATTCCCGGGTCGCAGCAAACCTGGCCGTGACAACAACGTACCTACGTAGGCTCAAGGCCACGGGCCATACCTGGGCAAAGGCAGCGGCGGCGATTGGGCTTTAGAGAGCCGTGGACGTGGACGTAGCCGCTCCGCTACTTCTGGATCGACCCCTTGGCCGCTGCTCCAGCCTTCTTGGCGACTTGCTGCTTCTTGGCCTTCTTGATGTTCTTAGGACTTTTCTCGCCCATGATTACGCTTCCTCCCGTGTCTTCAATGATCGGATCATAGCAGGAAGACGCTCACCCTGGCGGCCCAAACGTCGTTCTCCCGATTAAGGCGAGGGTCAGGCGTGACGCCGGCGGTTCGATCGAGGAGGTGTCCCGATTCTTGGACCACAGCAGCCCGGGCCGCGACGACCATGTACCTGAGGCGGCTTGAAGGGCAAGAAGACACGGTCAGGGTCGACGTCGCCGAGGCTGTCGGCGTCTCACCGACAGCAGTCTTCACAGCAACCTCTAGCGCAAGCGGTAGTAAGCTTCGGGCTTCCACAGTATGACGCTCAACCCGCCAGCCGTGGCCGAGAACGCAGCCACGGCTAGCGATTCGTGGGAACCGAGAGAATGCCCGGTAGTCTGCTAGACGGCAGGGACGATTTCGACTCCGAGCCCGTAGGACTGGATCATTTCCGTGAGGGCTTTCCGGCTACCCTTGAGCTTGCCGGATAGGAGGGGCCTCTTGGCCGTGCCGCCAACCAGGCCAAACCGCAACACCTGACTCAGGAGAGCAGCCGGCAACACCCGCGGATTGTGTACTACTACGAGCGGCGAAGGGTCCTCATAGGAACCTTCAAAGGACAGCTTCACGGTTTCGATCATTTGGTTTGTCACATTCTCCTTGTCCAAGCTCAGCGAGGCAGACTGGCGAGCAGCGAAAGCAGGCGACTTCGTCCGGGTCGTCGAGCCTCAGCGACGGGCTCCTAGGATCAAGGAGACCTCTAACTACCTTAGCACTACCCGATAGGCGTCGCCCTCGTTCAGTACGCCGGCTCGGCATCAAGCCGGACGGCCACGCCTTCGAGCCTGGCTGACGCCGCCGGGTAGCGTTGCATGACCAGCGGATCGTGCCCCGGCACGATGTGCTTCGCTGATTCGGCAAGCTCGTGCAGTCTCTTGAAGCCGGCCAGCACCTTCGCAGCGTCGTGCGTGGTTACGAAGGGCCTGCCTGTCTCCATATTTTCGTAGTAGTGCGTCGTGTCAGACGCCAGCACGACCGCGCCGCGGTCTGTATTCACCCGTACAACCTGGATGCCCGGCGTGTGCCCGCCGATCAGGTGCACGCTGATCCCCGGCGCCAGCTCCCAGTCTCCGTCGTGCAGCTGGACACGTTCGTCGTAGAGCCCTCTCACTATGTTGACCACATCGTCCACTTCGAAGGAGCCGCGGGCACCCCTCTCGAACATCTCGCTGCTCGTCACCCAGCGCAGCTCCTGCTCCTGCAGGTGGAGTCTGGCCTTCGGAAAGTCGCTGACCGTGCCGGCGTGGTCGTAGTGCATGTGTGTGACGACGACATCCTCGACCGTCCCCGCGTCGACATCGAGCAGCTTGAGGCCGTCGGCGGGCTTTCGCAGGTACGTCCGGCCACGCCGCGTCCCCACCGGCTCGGAAAAGCCGGTGTCCACAACCAGAGTGCGGGAGGAGTTCTGGACCAGCCAGACGAAGTAGTCCATTGGCATCGGCCCGTCCGGGTTAGGGACGCTGGCCTTGTCCAGAAAGTGATCGACCCGCTTCGCGTCGCGCCTGGCGTATCTAACAGCGAAAAGCCGGTACGTCTCGTTAGCAGTCAAGCCAAAGTCTCTTCTTCCTCGCTTTGAGCGGCCTTGGTCCTGCGCGAGGTCGTCCTCCCCAGGAAGGAGACGACGACGGACAGGAGCAGCAGCGGCAGGAGTGCCGTGAACGTGAATCTCTGGCCTTCAACGAAATTGGCGGGATCGTCGCCGCGGGCCCGCGTCTCGTTCGCGGCCACAGCAATTGTAGTGCCCAGCGTCCCCGCGAGGCTCTGGATCAAGACGAGCATGGCGGCAAGTGCGCCAAAGTCGTGGCGTTCAGTCTGCGCGTACACCGCGACCTGGTTGGCAGGTCGAAACAAGCTGGCGCCAAGGCCCACGAGAATCAGGGCAAGGACGACCGGCAGCAGGGACGAGTCCACTCCGAGGCGCGAGTAGATCAGGACCGCCACAAGAGTGAACAGGACGCCGGCCCCGGCGACAACCCGAGGGTTATAGCGGTCCGCGAGGCTTCCACCCACCGGCCCGGCGATCAGGGTCGAGAGAGGCAGCGCCATCATGACGAGCCCAACCGTCAGTGGATCGACTGTCAGCACCTTCTGCAGGTAGAGGGGCACGAACAGAGTAATCGGGTTCTGGACAAACGAAGCGACGACGAGCGTGAACATGGCTACACAGAACGTGGGACTGCGGAAGAAGCGAAAGTGGAAGATCGGTTTGTCAAACCGCAGTTCACGCACCGCGAAGCATGCGAGGCCGAATCCAGCTACCGTAAACCAGCCGAGAGTCAGAGGCGAGCCCCACCCGGAGCCCGGCCCGACGCTCAGCGCGATGAGCAACGCTGGGTAACCGACGACCAGCAGCACGGCGCCCGGGTAGTCGAAGGCCTCACGCCGGCGCTCCTCAGAGCCGGTGAGAAAGAACTGCTGGGCAATGCAGAGCACCACGCCTATCGCCATGTAGCTGATGAAGATCGCCCGCCAACTCAGCAGGTCCAGGATGATGCCGCCGAACGTGGGGCCGGTGAGTTGGCCTGCAGCCTGAAACGACGCGAATATCCCGATTGCCTGGCCGCGCCGCTCGGGGGCAACGGTAGCCGCGATGATCGCGCCGGCCAGCGGGTTGGACATGGCGAGACCGACCGCCATGAACACGCGAAAGCCCATCAGCTGCGGAAACGAAACGGAGAGCGCTGTCAGGCCCGCGCCAAGCGTGTAGACGATGATGCCGAGCTTGTAGACCCGCTTGCGCCCGACAAGATCGCCGATGCGTCCAAAGCTCAGCGACAGGCTGGCCACCATGATCGCCCCGATTATCGAGACCCACTTGAGAGCCGAGAGGCTAACAGCGAACTCTCGTTGGATCTCCGGCAGGGCTACGTTGATGCTGCTATACGTGCTGGCCAGGACAAAGGCCCCGGTCCCCAGCACGACGAGGAGTCTTACCTCCGCATCGCTAAGTCCCTTCAGGAGGCTCAGCGATCTCATGGCGGAAGGTATTCCTGCGCCAGGCTGCTCACCTCAGGCGCCGTGCTTCCTCATAAAGTCGACGTAGAGCTTCGCGTGCTGATCCGCGATGTCCTCCAGCTCTTCCGCGGGAGAGACATCCATATCCATGTGGTCGGTTTGCAACAGTACGTGGGCCTCGCTGCCGGGGATTAGCTTCCCGGCCTGCTCACCCACAGCGCGCGGGTGTGTCAGGTCGTTGCCGGGGACAATGCAAGTTGGCACGGCGATGTGGCCCAGGTCCGCCGCCGTCATGCCGATAACAGGGAGTTCCGCGCTCTCCTTGAAGCCTTGCTCCCAGCGCGTGAAGTCGGCGATGAACCCCGCGGGGTCCAGACCCATGATCTGGTCTCGAGTCAGCGGGTTGGCGGCGATCAGCTCGCCAAAGTGCTCGGTCTGGCAGACGGCGGCCATGCCTCCTGCACGCGCCGCTTCGACGTACTGGCCGTAGTAGTTCCAGGCCAGCCGTCCGGCCGCAAACGCACCGCCTGTGACCCGCCAGAGCAGGAGGCCACGCACCGCCTCCGGGTGGCGCATGTAGACCAACAGCGCCAGCCGGCAGCCAGACGACGTGCCGCCAACGAACGCCGGGGCGGCGCCCAGCTGCTGCAGCAGCTCGTGCAAGTCATCGGCCCAGATCTCGTACTCCGCGTCCTCGCCGCCCAGCACCACGTCTGACGTCCCGCAGTTCCGGCGATCATGCAGCAGCACCCGGAACCCGGAGGCAGCGATTCGCTCCGCCAGATAACTCACCGCCTCAAGACCGCGACGCCCTCCGGGCGATAGCGCGACCCAGGGCCCCGCGTCGCCAAGCACCTCGTAATGGATATTCGCGCCCCGTACTCTGGCAAACGGCATGCCTTGCCTCCTTCGCTGCTGTGACCTGGCGGATGATCTACCCGCAGCTAGTCAGCGGTCAACGATTGCCGTCGCTCACTCGGAGCGCAGAACCAGGAGACTGGAGCAAATAGACACCGGCCGCCCTTGGATTTAGGGCTTTGGCGGGGGCCACTCTTCGAGCCGGTAAGCGCTGTCCCAGAACATCCACTCCAGCCGGGCAGACTTTTCGAAGGCTTCCCGCATGGCTTGCCTGCTAGTCGCCGACGCCTCGCGGGCGAGCGCTTCGACGATGTCGATGGCTCGTGCGACGCTCTCATCAAATTCCACCCCTGCGTAGGTCTCGATCCAGCGGGCGTAGGGGTTGGCCGCCACTTTGCCTTGCGCCCGCCCCACGATCTCGTTACCGACCTCCCGGTAAATCCAGAAACACGGCAGCAGCGCCGCGGCGGATTCGGAGTAGGGTGCGGTGGCGGCGGTCGCCAGGAGGAACTGAGTGTAGGCAAAGCAGGCAGGCGCTTTGCCCACGTCTAGGCTGACATCGAACTGCTTGAAGTAGTGATCGTGCAGCAGGCTTTCCACGGCCAGCACGCCCTGAGCGAAGCCCAGGAAGGATTGAGCGGCAGCGGGATCGGGTAGGCGCGCGCCGGTCATGGCGAGGGCGCGAGAGAAGTCCCGCAGATACAGGGCGTCTTGCTTCATGTAGAACACGAAGCGGGGCCTTGATAGGGAGCCATCTGCCAGCTCAGCGATGAAGGGATGACGCAATATCTCGTCAAAAATCGGCAGTGTGCCCTGCCACAGCTCGTCGGTGAATTTCACCCAGCGATACTCCACCACCAATGCCCGTTGGACAAGTCCACGCGACCACACGCCTGCGTGATAGCGTGCCTAGAATGGTAGACGACGCACCGCGGACTCTGAACATCGACGTCCCCGGTTCGGGGCAGGTGACCGCGCTCTGGGACGCAGTGCGAGACGGCGACTCGCTGGTTATCTACGCGCCCGGCGCCGGGTCGAGCCTGCGTGACCCCTTCGGCGCCTACCTGGCCCTGAGGTTGGCGGAGTCGGGCCACGCCCTGCTGCGCTTTCAGTTCCCTTACATGGAAGCCGGCAGGCCGATGCCGGACCGCAACCCGATTCTGGAAGGCACGTGGACGGCCGTAATTGAAGCCGCTGGACGGATGTCAGGCCGGCTGGTGGTGGGCGGCCGCTCGCTGGGCGGCAGGATCGCCTCCCAGGTCGTTGCCCAGGGCGTCGAAGTGGCGGGACTAACGCTGTTTGCCTACCCGCTGCATCCGCCGGGCAAGCCGGAGCGAATGCGGGACCAGCACCTCAGATCCATCCTCGTGCCCGCCTTGTTCTGTTCAGGCACGAGAGACGCCTTCGCCACACCGGACGAGCTGCAGGCCGTGACAGCGAAGATGGGTAACGCGTCGCTGCATCTCCTGGAGGGCGCCGACCACGGTTTTAACGTCGCGAAGGCAACCGGCAGAACCAGGGAAGACGTCTGGCGGGAAGCCGCCCGGAGCCTTCTCACCTTCGTTGCCGGACTCGCGGACGAATCGACAGGGGTCTAGCTCGGATTCAAGTTTGCCTGGAAGAAGGCCCAGACCTTCTCCCAACCATCCGCTGCCTGCTGCTGCCGGTACGCGACGTTCGCCCAGTTGAAGAAGCCGTGCCCCGCGCCATCGTAGCGATGGAACTCGTAGCGCTTATTCAGGCTCTTGAGTTTTGCTTCGGTGCGGTCAACCTCAGCTGGAGAGGGCCGCGTGTCGTCGTTGCCGAAGATGCCCAGCAGCGGCGCCTTCATGTCCTCCGTGAGGTCGATGGGCGGCGTACCGGGCGGGTTCCCAGGCTGCGCCGGGTTCGGAGCCACGCCTCCGCCCCAGCAATCGACCGCGGCATCGAGCCCGGACACGCGGCAGGCTGCCAGGTAAGCGAACCGCCCGCCCATGCAGAAGCCTATCGTGCCGACCTTTCCCGTGGCTTCCGGCCGGGCGCGCAGTGCATCGACAGCGGCCTGCAGGTCGCCGGTGACCAAGTCATCGTTCAGACCGCCCTTCGCGCGCAGTCGCGCCGCCAGGTCTTCGACAGGGCCGGAGCCCAGGCTGCCGATACGCGCGTAGAGGTTGGGCGCCAGCGCCGCGTAGCCGTGGTGAGCCAGCCGCCGGCAGACTTCCATAATCCATTCGTCCACGCCGAAAATGTGCTGGATCACGACGACACCGGGAAACGGCCCGGCGCCTTGTGGCTGGGCATAGTAGGCGTCGATCTCGTCGCCGCCGCTGCCGCGAATCGTGATGTGCTCGGTCAGCATTCCGCCGTCAGCCATGGTTCGTCCTCCTCCGTGGTCAGCGCACCGCGACGCGGACTATAACACGGCGGCTGAGCGTCTCAGAACCCGCCAGCGACTCTTCTCAGCATTCCCACGAGGTCAGACGGCGCCCCATCACCCGCCCACACAACGTACTGGTCAGGACGCAGCAGGATCAGTCGAGATTCGTATGCCTTTCGTTGCGACTCATACGTGTCTCGGATGACCTTCAGCGGCAGGCGCAGAGACGACGCCGCGCCCTCAAACGCTGCGACGGCCGTGGCGTCGCTGCCGAACGCGAGCAGCGTGTAGCCGGTACCCAGCTCTTCGAAGACGTCGCGGCCGGAAGACAACGGCTGCGGGGTCAAGTGGTGCCCGGGTCGCGCCGCGAACGAATGCTGCCCGTGAATGCTGCAGACCGAGCCCGGCGGCCCGATGACGACCGATGACCCCTCGTAGTGCGGCTCGTAGGACTGCTGCCAGGAGCCTGAGGCTGCTTCCAGCTCCTTCCAGGCGCGCTCGAACTCCTCGCGGTCACGCTCCGGGCTGTAGCGCTCCAGGAACTCTCCGTCGGCTTCGATGCCACCTGCGATCATCGCCTCGCCGGTCTCGACGAAGATCGGGCGGCGCTCCTCACCGTATGAGTCGAGCAGGCGCTCGCCCGCCCAGCCTTCCAGCACCGCGGCCAGCTTCCAGCCAAGGTTGGCGACGTCCTCCAGCCCCGAGTTCAGCCCGAAGCCCCCGTAAGGCGGATGGCTGTGCGCCGCGTCACCGGCGATGAACACACGCCCGCGCCTGTACTCGCTGGCGACGGCGATGCGTAGGTCCCAGAAGCCAAGGTGCTCGAACTCGGCGGGGAAATCGAAGCCCGCGGCGCGCTGGAGCAGACCGTGGAAGTCGTAGTTGTCCGGCGTAGTGTCAGGCGGCACAGGCGCGTGAAAGAACCACCCATTGCCTACATCGACCCTGCCGAAGAAGCGCCAGTAGCCCTTCAAGTCTGGATGCAGCACTCGATACGTGGTGCGTTCGGGGAAGCGCTTGAGGCCCTCGTGCAGCTCGCGTGAGTTGAACACCGCCAGCACCATGCGCTGGTCGAAGTCGGCGCCGCCGCGGTCGATGCCGAGCTGCCCCCGAATGGTCGAGCGGGCGCCGTCACAACCGACGACGTAGTCAGCCTCCAGGGTCTGAGTAGCGCTCCCTTCCACCTCAGAAATAGTGACCCGCACGCCTCGGTCGTCCTGCTCGATCGTCTCGGCAGACCAGCCGAACAGGCAGTCGACGTTCGCGAAGTCCTTCACCCGCCTGCGCAGGACTTCTTCGGTCAGATACTGCGGTAACCGCTCGTTGTCCTGAAAGTAGTAAGAGCGGACGACTTCGCGGCCCGCGGGTGCGTACCAGTACTCGCTCATCAGGTTGCCGTACGCCGTGACACCGCCGATCGGGTAGCCGGGAGGCAGCAGGCGCGCGGCGCGCAGCTCCTTGTCGATGCCCCAGAAGTAGAAGTGCTCCATGGTGCGTTGCGTCAGGCCCTGCCCTTTGGGGATGCGCTGTGGCGTGAGATGACGCTCGACCAGCGCGCAGGAGACGCCGCGCAGGCCCAGCTCCACCGCCAGCGCTACGCCGACCGGCCCTCCACCCACGACGACCACCTGGTAACGTTGCGCCATCGTCCTTCTCTCGTAGAAGTCTTCACACGCGCACACTATAGACGCGCCGCAGACACGTGACCGCAGGAGGAGCGTCGTCTAAGCTGGCAGGCAAATCAGCAGACTGAGCAGACTGAAAGGTTGCACAATGGCCGTTGTCGCGTTGGACCCCAGACTCGGAGACCTCATCGATCTCACGGCGAAGCCAGAGAAGATCGCCACCGGCTACAAGTTCACGGAAGGTCCCGTCTGGAGCCATCGTGACCGCAGCCTCCTGTTCGTCGACATCGACTTCGCGAACCCAGCGGGCGGCACGATCCATCGCTGGACCGAGGCCGGAGGAGCCCAGCCCTTCCGCACGCCCAGCGAGAACAGCAACGGCAGCACCTTTGACCTGCAGGGGCGGCTGATCACCTGCGTCGGATCCACCCACAAGGTGGTGCGCACGAACGCTGACAGCAGCCTCGAAACGCTTGCCGATTCCTACGACGGCCGGCCCCTGAACTCCCCGAACGACGTGATCTGCGCGCCCAACGGCGACATCATCTTCACGGACCCCTTCTTCTCGCCCAGAGGAGAGCCGCCGGTCCCTCCGCCCGTCCCGGCCGTCTATCGCATCTCCGCCGGGGACGGCTCGCTCAGGCAGCTCACAACCGATGTAGCCTTCCCGAACGGCCTCGTGATCTCTGACGACGGCTCCCGCCTGTATGTCGACGACACCCGCGAGGCGCACGTCCGCGTCTTCGACGTAGCAGCAGACGGCAGCCTGAGCAACGGCCGCGTCTTCTGCGAGGCCAAGGCCGAAGGCCTGCCCAAGGCCTTCTCCGATTACGTCCTGGCCCAAAACGCAACCAGGGCGCCCGACGGCATGAAGATGGACTCGCTCGGCAACCTCTACGTCGCCGGCAACCGCAACGAGGGCATCTGGGTCTTCGATCCTGCGGGCAAGCCTCTCGGCTGCATCGGTCTCGAGAAGGAGCCGGCTGTTTTTGGCGAAGGCCTCGGCGGCCCATCCAACCTCGCCTGGGGCGACGACGACTGGAGCACCATGTACGTCACCGCCGTCACCTCGATCTACCGAATCCGCATGAAGGTCGCAGGCCAGCCGGTCCACTCCACGTAGGACGAAGTGTCCCTTCCCCCGGCTTAGATACAGGAGCGCCATTATGCCCAGAGTTCAGCCCGTCTCCGACAAGTCCCAGGTCGCCCCCGAATACCAGCACGTCGTCGAAGGCGTGCTCGAAGTGTTTGGCGCCTTGCGTGGGCCACACAGCATCCTGCTGCTCAGCCCGCAGTTGGACGAGCACGCCCTCAAGCTCGGCAACCACTTCCGCAACAACTCGATCGTCAAGTCGCCGGAGAAAGAGCTGGCGATCATCACCGGCATGCGCGAGCGCGACTGCCTCTACGTCTGGGCCGCGCAGGTCGGCGCCGGCCGTCGCGCCGGGCTG
>CAZNHI010000005.1:0-27161 GCA_964572535.1 uncultured Dehalococcoidia bacterium | reverse complement strand
GCTAAAGGGGCGCATGGGGGTTTTAGCGTTGGGCGCTGCCCAAGGCCCTTGGGGCTCCTCCCCCATGTGCCCGGTAAAGGGCCGACTCGAGGCGGCTACATGACTGCGAAGAGCACGCGCCTGCCGCCAAAGGCACGCCGCTTTTACGAGCAGGCGCTGACGCGGGCGGAGCGCTTCGACTTTCGCGTGGCGCTCGAAGTTGAGGGCGTCGACCAGGAGATCGCGGTGCTGCGCCTGCGGCTGCGCACGGCGCTGCGGGAGCATCCGCAGGACATGCAGCTGATGGTGCACGGCATCACGATGCTGGTGCGGGCGCTGGCGGCGAAGTACCGGCTGCCGAAGGCGGACCAGGAAGCTCTGGCAGATGCGTTTGCGGGGGAATTCTCGGGCGACATGTGGTCGGAGGGCGGGAAGAATGACCAGCGCAATTGAAGAGACGGAGAACGGGCGAACGCGGCGGGTGAGTGAGGCGGCGGCGTTCCGGGCGCGGGTTGAGGAGCGGCTGCGTAGCCTGGAGGGCGAGCTGGCGGAGCTGAAGTCGCGGATCAACGGGCTGCTGTTCTTCATCGCGGGGACCGTGATCGCGCAGGCGCTGCTGAGGTTGCTGGCATGACCGCGAGCCCGCTGTTCCCGCCGCTGTACCCGTATCAGCGCGAGATCGCGCGGGCCGTGACCGAGAGCGTGAGGCGGCGCCAAGGGCTCTCGTTCTCGGTAGAGATCGCGCGTCAGGGAGGGAAGAACGAGGTTTCGGCGCGTATCGAGCTGGCGGTACTGACGCGCTGCCGGCGCTGGGCGCTGACGTCGATCAAGGCAGCGCCGACGTTTGACCCGCAGGCAATCGTTAGCCGCGATCGACTGTGGGGGTTCATCGACCGTGCGGGGCTGGTGGGCCTGGCGACGCGCGAAGGGGGCAACTGCATCCGGATGGGGCGGGCGCGGCAGCTGTTTCTTTCGGCTGAGCCTTCGAGCAAAGTGGTGGGCCACACGGCGGACTTGCTGCTGGAGATCGACGAGGCGCAGGACGTGGACGCCGACAAGTTCGACAAGGATCTGCAGCCGATGGCGGCGGCGCGGGGGGCGACGACCGTGTTCTACGGCACTGCCTGGGACGACGGCGGGCTGCTGGAGAGAGCACGACAGGCGCACCTGGCGGCGGAGCAACGCGACGGCATACGGCGGCACTTTGAGTACGACTGGGAGGTCGTAGGGGCGTACAACCCGCGCTACAAGCGCTTCGTTGAGGGTGAGCGAGAGCGGCTGGGCGCGGAGCATCCATTGTTCCTGACGCAGTATTGCCTGCGCACGCTGCCCGGCGCGGGACGGCTGCTGGGGCCAAATCAGCTGACGTTGCTGCAGGGCGCACACGCTGGTCTGGACGCACCCGTAGCAGGCGAGACGTACGTTGCGGGGCTGGACGTGGCGGGCGAGGCGGCAGACGGCGCCACGGGCGGGCATGACGCGACGGTGTTGACGATCGGCCGTGTGGTGACACCTGAGGACCCGAAGGGCGAGTCGACGGTGGAGGTGGTGAGGCATTACGCGTGGACGGGCGTGCCGCACGCGTCGTTGCATCAGAGCCTGGTGGCGCTGCTGGGCGAGTGGCGCGTCGCGCGGGTGGTCGTGGACGCGACGGGTATCGGCGAGCCGGTGGCGGGGTTTCTGGTACGGGCGCTGGGGTCGCGCGTCGAGGCTCTGAAGCTAACGTCGGAATCGAAGTCGCGTCTGGGCTACGGGTTGCTGGCGGCGGTGAACGGCGGGCGGCTGCGGCTGTACGCGGGGGCGACGCCGGAGCTGAGGGAGTGCCGGCGGCAGCTAGAGCGCTGCCGCGCCGTGTACAGGGCCAACCAGACGCTGAACTTCCAGGTGGACGAGCGGGACGGGCACGACGACTACGTGATCAGCCTGGCGCTCACGGTAGCGGCAGCGGGAGCTGCCAGCCCTCGCCGGGCACGCGGACGCAGCGCGGCAGATTGATAGCAGGACCTCGGAGGGAGACTGATGGTCGCTGGGGTATTGGGTCTTGTGTTGAAAGATGGGGCGCTGGAGGCGTTGAAAGATGGGGTTCTGGCCCAAACCCCGCTGGAGGGGCGCAGGCGCGAATTGCCGCCCCGCGACTTTATACGCAGGGCGAGACGGGATGCGCTGCCGGAGAACACGCGGTACGCGGACACGGGCTGCGAGGTGCATCACAGCTGCCTGACCTGCCCGCTGGTGCGCTGTCGCTACGACGAGCCGGGAGGCGCGCGCCGTCTGTTCAGCGAGGGGCGCGATCGCCAGATCGTGGCGCGGCAGCGCTGCGGGGAGAGTATCAACGAGATTGCGCGGCGCTTCGGGGTGTCCCGGCGCACCGTGTTCAGGGCGCTGGCGCGGGGACGGTCATCTGCATGACGGCGATGGGCGGTCGAGTGGTCGCGATATCGAGGACGGGACGTTGGCCCTCTCCCCAGGTGGCGAAGCGGATGCGGGAGACCGAGGTTGCCCTTCGACGCTGCTCAGGATGCACTTCGCCTCGCTGCGGCGATGGGTCGCAAAGACATTTCAGGTGACTACGGTTGGCTTAGGCCAGGGGAGACGACATGACAGGAGCAATGGCAGGCAATCAGGCGCTGGTGGAGCAGCTGGCGCGGCTGGACGGTTCGCGGATCCGGGCTTACCGCGAGAACCTGGCGTTCTATCAGGGACAGCAGTGGGCCGGGAACCAGCGGCGCCGGGAGCGCCGGCTGGTGTTCAACTACGCGAAGACGCTGATCGACAAGGTGGCGTCTTACGTGATGAGCGGCGTCAACTTCGTGGTGGACGAGGAGGACGCGTCGGAGGAGGCGCGGCAGCGAGCGCGGCGGGCCGAGAAGGCGCTGCGCGAGGCGTACGAATCGAACAGCCTGGCGCAACTCGACTTCGATAGCGAGATCGACGCGTCCGTGCTGGGCGATGGTGTGTACAAGGTGACGTGGGACCCGGACGAGCGGCGGGTGCGCGTGTCGGCGCCGGATGTGCAGGGCGTTTACGCGTGGTGGCTGGGCGACGACGTGTCGCGGGTGTGGCGGGTGGCGAGCCGCTACCAGCTTTCGGGTGAAGAGGCGGACCTGCTGTACCCTTCGACGGGCTCAGGACGCAGCGGACGGGCAGACGGGCCGTTCCGCGGTCAAGCGGGAGACAGGGGGTGGCGTCGACGGACGGTGGTGGAGCTGTGGACGGCGGAGCGCTTCGAGCTGTGGCTGGACGGGGCGCTGATCGAGGCGAAGACGAACCCCTACGGCTTCATACCGTTTGTGATCTACCCAAATCTGCGCGAGCCAAAGCGCTTCTGGGGCGCCAGCGACATCGACGCGGTGCGGGAGTCGGTGCGGGAGCTGAACCGGGCGCTGTCGCAGCTTTCGATGATCCTGGAGTTGTCGGGCAACCCTAAAAGGACAGATTACGGCGCGGGAACCTGAAGCTGCCCTTGAGAGGCGCCTTCGGCTACCGCCCTACGCAGGATCTCGGCCCCAGGAGCCCAGCGGATATCCAGATCGACGGCTAAGTGCCAGCGGTTAGAGCGCCGGCCAGGTCTACGGTGGACAATGACTCGCTCGATAAATAGGCGGGCGAATTCCTGCCACGCCTCCAGATCGAAACTCTCGTGATCCAGAGGGGCTCGCGGTAGTCGTGCGCTTTCAGACCCAAGGAAGGCCAGCTCCCGCTCCAATGTTGGCACTGGCGGCGCCTCCTCCAGTCCTCGAAGCTCGGAATCAAGGATGCGCAGAGCCTCGGCGTCCTGGGCCTCCAGACGGTGGTAGACATCGGGTGGGACCAGGTTGGTGTAAAGGCTCCGAGCGCGAGCTGTGCGCCCGGCCTCGATTTCCTCGCGGCGCCTTAGCAGGTTCCGCCGTTGCTGATCGGCCTCTGCGCGCTGAGCCTCCGCCTGTTCTCGCAGAAGAAGCTCCGCCTTTATGTAGACTTCAGGCCCAATGGTCAAGTGGGAGAGCGCTGCTTTGACGTAACCGTCAACACCTTTCCCGCCCACCGACTTGACTGAGCAACCCCCATATTCTGATCCGCGGACACACGAATACTGATGAGACTTGTACTTCCCTAGACCGGACCCCCCAGCACCGCCGTACATGCGGGAGCCACAATCTCCGCAGATCAGCAGCCCCGTTAGGAAGTAAGTGGAGCCACGGACACCAGCTTGAAATCCAGGCCTCCGATTGTTCCTAAGAACAGCCGCGATGGCATCGAAGGTCGCCCTGTCGACCAGGGGCGGGTGAGCGTCACGACAGATCGCCCAATCCGACTCAGCCGCATGGTGACGCTTTGTGAAGCGCCCGTTAGGCACACGGCCGTAGACCACGTCACCGACATAGGCTGGGTTCCGCAGAATCGTGCCGATCCGTGTTCTGCTAATGGGCTGTTCACCTGGCCTTCGGCGATTACCTGAGAAGCGGAGTCCCATTGCGGCAACCTCATCCCGGAGTTGGGCGAGGCTGTATCGGCCGGTCGCAGCAAGCTCAAACAGCGATGTCACCAGCGGCGCCTTCCGGGGGTCGGCTACCAAGCGTCGATTCTCTATGAGGTAGCCGACAGGGGGGCGGCCCGGCCACTTGCCTTCTCGAGCGTCGGCCGTCATCTTTAGCCGAACACGCTGGCTCGTCTGCCTACTTGCCTCACCAGCGAAAAGAAACATCAAATCTCTGAAGAATGGGTGGTCGACAGGCTCAGTGACCGATAGGAGCTTCACGCCGAGCCGGTCAAGCTCCTGAGCCGCCCTGATGGCCTCTGCGTGGTCACGCCCGAGGCGGTCAAGCTTCCAGACGCAAACGGCGTCCACTGCGCCCTCTCGCGCAGCTTTGAGGGCACGCTGGTAGCCCGGACGTTGTGCGTCAAAACCCGATAGCTTATCCGATTCAACACCGACCACGATCCCGCCTTGACGGGCCGTATAGGCGCTACAGGAGGCTATCTGGTCGGTGAGCGTATCCTGCTCAACCGTACTGACGCGGACGTATATCAGGCAGCGCATTTCTTCTTTTGCCGGGAAGCGTAATCCGCTGCGAGCCGCTTCGCAAGGTGCGCCAGCAGACGCGACAATTCAGGTTTCGGATCTGTCATCAATTGCAGTGATCAAACCTCTACACATAAGAACGCATTGAGCGACAAGCTAGTTACGGGATAGACCTACCTCGTAGTGGTGAAGTGGGGGCATTAGTTAGCCGGGCGCATGAGCGCAAACCTCGGCCGCGCCTACGCTCATGCACCTGACACTGCTCCACGGTTCCCCTCCTCTGCCCGTGCTGTCCTGTATTCACGCATTCGAGTTCGATGACCACACTCGGGCGTGCAATAGGTTTGATCTCTCCGCTTTGGAGTAAACAAGCTGCCACACCCGGCGCAGACCCGTGACTCGCGCACGCCCGTTAGAAGATCCCTGTAGAAGGACCACCACAGTCCACCAAGCGGGCTTCGACCAAAGTCGATACCCTCACGAAGCCAGCGAGTACGGATCGGCCGGTTCCCGCGTCGGAAGGTTTGCAGGATGGGGACGTTGACCGGACTGACAAGCCGGAGGTGCTCATTGAGCGTCTCATCCAGGTAACGGAAGGCGGATCGGTACTTTCTCTCCCAACGAGAGCGCCCTGACATCCCTTCGAGCCACGTTAGTTCGGTGAGCTTCTGAATAGGACCACCCTCCCTAACCTGCTTGAGAATCGCCGCGGTCTTCACTGCCCTCCGTAGGGTTAAGGACTCGCGGAGTAGCCACGTCACGGAATTGGCATATCTCGGAGGCCGCGCCGCCCATAGGTACTGATGGAATGCGTGCCCAGTGTTCTTGCCGCCCAGGCAGTCGTGCTTCGTCCCCCAGTCGAGAAGGCCGGTGAAGCGTGTGCAGAACCACGCAACATCTTTGCCGACCTGTTCAGTCAACGTCTCGCAAGCCCTCAAGGACTCCTCGCCCAAGTTGTCGTGGAAGGCTGCCTTCGCGAGTTCACTGAAAGCCTGGTAGGCCGGAACCCCGCCGAACACAGCGGAGTCGAAGGGCAGGCGCGTACCCCGAGCGTCTGGGTGTAGCTCGACGACTGCAACCGTGCCAATCGTCGATAGCTGTGCGGGCGCAACGAAAAATGTGCCCACCGGCCGCTCGGGAAAGTCTGGTGCAAGGCTCTCTACGAAGAAGTTGCTTGTCAGCTCCTTACGCCTGGTCCTTGGTGTCTGTGATGCCTTCGTGATGCTATTACTCCACTGAATGATCTGAGATAGTGCATTCCCTATTTACAAAGGCTACGGTAGTAGAAGGCAGCAGTCAAGCGTCGCGAACGACCGCAGAGAACTTGATCACTGCAACGACCAGCAAGGGGGGCAAATCCGAAATGCAAGAGCACGGTCGACCACTCGCGTATCGCCCGAATGAGGCTGCGCGTCTCCTAGGCGTCGGGCGAGACACCGTCTTTGACCTTCTGCGGACAGGCGAGCTGCGTGGCTTCAAGTTGGGCCATCGTATGCGTCTCATCTCTGCGGAGGAGCTGGAGCGCTTCGTGAGGGAGAGGGAAGCGGCGGTTTAATGGCTGTTGATATTGCTGTTACCGACCTGACCTACAGCCGTCTCTCCAACTTGGAGGTCGAAGCGAGGGATCCCTCGACCGACGACCTCCTTGAAGTCGTGGAGACGGATCTCTCTGGACAGGCTACGTTTTCGTCGCTGGCTGCTAACGCAGAGTACTCGTTCCGGCCGCGTGGGATGCGTGCCGAACGAGTACGAATCACCCGCCTGAACTCCGCTACGATTGCGGCTCTCAGTGCGTTGAACACTCTGGTCTATCACGGGACTCTCTTTGGTCAGGGAACCAACAACACTGTTACACCCTTAGAAATTGGTTCTACATTGACGTTCACTTCGTTCGGCGGAGATTTGCTCATCATGGGGCGAGTCTTTTCTGACATTGTTACTGCCGTTTCACCCGCCGCTACACTCATAGAGAATCAGGGGCGGACTGAAGTCAAGCTCGACGGAGACCTCATACAGGCCAATGTAATAGGGAACGTGGTCAATCTTACGGAGGCCCTTCTAGACTTCCTCCAACAACAGACTGCTGATTCCGTAAGCGCTCTAGCGACCGGTTATGCGGCGGGCGAGCATGTGGCGAGTTTTGAGATTTTCCGGGTCAGTCCCAGCCCAACAGACGTCAGGTGCTCATTTACTCTGCGGGTCTTCGAGCTTGTGTCGATGGACGCCATCCTTGGTTAGTGAAGCCCCTCTCCATCGTGAAGCTCCTCAGGGGATGGACAGAGAGCCTCCCGCACCACGTAAACATCCTGGACCCGCGTTGGACCTTGTAACTCCAACATACGAGATTGCGTTTTTACACATAGACACCATCTATGGGATACGGAGGATGCTTTTGAACAAGGGCCTAAACGTCATTGAGGAAATCGACCGGACAGCGGCTGCTGCCTGGAAGCGCACGGCGCCTCGCGGCCCCAGAGCCGTCATTCACTGGCTTCGGAGCGACGAGCGGTATGAAGAGGCACTGTGGCGGCTAATCCTCGCCGTTCGCGCAGAGGGACGGCTCTGGAAGGTGGTGGAGGACGAGGGGTTCGACGAGACGAACTGGCAGGCAAGTCCAAGCGCCAGGGACATAGATGAAGCCACTGACGTAATTGTCGACCGCGTACGCACTTTGGAGGTGATTATTGGCGGCCGTGTGGCCGCGGAGGTAGGGAGGAGTCCTAATGCTGGAACGACAGCACGGTGGAGGCCAAGGTCCTAAAGCCGCTCCCGAGACACCACTTCACAAATGAATAGAAAAGAGGAGACCCCCAAATCCGACCCGTATACCGGGCGACGGACTGGGGGTCTCGTTTCGACTAACACCTACTAGGGCAAGAAGGAGCCAGCCGAGAAATGAGTAAGTCAAGGATAACAAAGGGCGCAGGGGTCGAACAGATCGGAGAACGACTCCGGCAGATAATTGGCGACCCAGCAACAAGGGAACGGCGGGAGCGCTTCCTCAACTTTGTGGAGGAGGTGAGGCAGGTTGCCGAGGAGAGCGCACTAGGTCCGTCCGGGTTTGGGATGGACGCGCTGGAGTTGGAAGACGAGGACGGCCGCAAGCTGCGAGACGTGCTCGTGGCCTACATGGAGCAGTACGAGCCAGGCTTGTGCGCCAGTCGCAAGATGAACCAGTTCCTACTCAGCATCAAGGCCTTCCGGGATCCATCAGACAAGCAGCTCGTCGCCGTCCTAAACACACTCAGGCGGTTCGAGGCCAACCCAACACCGGGCGAGTATCCCCCTCTGACCTTGGAGGAGCTGGCTGAGGATGTGAAGGCCCAAGACGCGGCGATCGAATCACTTCGTCGCACCATGCGCTGGCTTGAGCACCGCATCGACGGCACCATGCCCGTTCGGGGTTCGTCATGACTCGAGCAGCAGTTCCGGCCAGCAGGAACGGCAGCCTCTTGGAGGCCGGCCTAAACCAGCTCTCAACAAGGCTCCGGCAGCGGGAGGCCCAGGAGGGTGTCTTTGGCTACTGGGAGTTGGCACCGCCAGAGCCAGCCGAGGACGAGAGCACTGGGGAAGTCCCGGTAGCCGAGGCCCACGGATTAAGGCTCCGCAAGAGGGTTGGGTTCAAGAAGGCAAAGCCCTTGTCCGAGGCCAAGAGGAGAGCCGAGGAGGAGTTTCTCTTCTCTTCGGACACTCCTCAAAACGAAACCACAACACGAAGTGTTGTCTTAACCAGTTATCTACAACCTCAGATACCTATAACCAGAACATACCTAAAGCCAGTGGTGGAACAAAATGGCAATGAGGGTGGAACAAAACGGCGGCAGGGTGGAACAAAACGGCGGTTAAGGGTGGAACAGAATGTCACGCCGTTTAGGCTGACGAAGCCTGGCGTGGTTCACATTCCGCATACTGCCTTCGACCTCAATGTCGGCTGGATACAAGATGAGGGTTGGCCTGGAGGCGGCTATTTCCACATCTTCCTTCGGGGTGATGAAGGCTGGCGTGAAGCCCGACTCCTAAAGCCACGCCACCGCCGGATGCTTCTGGATCACATGATCAGCAACTACATGGCCTACGACTACAACCCAACCAACGCCCAACTTGCTGGGCGTTACGGCTGGACTGAGCGCTGGGTTAGTGCGACGCGGGCGGATCTGGTTAAGTGGAGGCTTCTACAGGAAGTGGCGCCTTCTCTGCGTCGTTCGGCCGGAACATTCCGCACATTGTTCACCAGGTCTCACCCGTCCAAGGGAGGTTATAAGCCTAAGCAAAGAGGAATTGCGCACTTTCCGATTGAGGCTCAGTGGCATGAGTGTCTGCTCGACAACCTCGCATTCTCAGTCTTCGGTTTGTTGTGGGCACGAAGTCAAGTGATTTGCGATGACAGCACGAATCACTTAGAGGCGCTCTTGGGCAAGCCAAAGAAGCAGCACCGGCACAAGGTTGGAGGCTGCACAAACATTCGGCGCGAGGGGTGGGCAACCGACGCAGCTACCGTTGCTGAGGTCCTGAAGCTCGACATACGCAGAGGCGCCGAGCGAGTGCAGGGAGTCTTAGATGTTTTTGCAGGGGCGGGCCTCGTGCAGTTTGGGGGGAGGGCGCACATTATCACGGCCTTCCAGCAGGAGGAATGGCAGACACCTCCTATGTCTGTCGCTGACTGGCGACGCCAAAACGAAGCCGATCTTGAGGAGTTGGAGCGAACCGGAACGCTTGGAGGCCGGCAACATGGCGGCGACTAGGGCGAGAAGGTCTGTCGAGAGCCTTGGCTCCATCACGGAGCTGCGGCGTCGTCTGGCACACGCCGAAGCGAAGGCCGGTGAAGGAGGTGGTTCACATGCAGGCGAGTGGAGGGACGAAGCTGAGCGCATCCGGCATGCGCTCGAGGCCTCTGAGGATCCCCCTAACCTCCTCGTAACTGTCCAGAGAGGGAAAGGTTCAGAGGGAGCACCAGATGAGTGAAAATCTAAGGTCCTCTGCTCAGCTCCGGCTGGACGTTAAGCGGTATGCGAAGACCTGGCCTGCATCCCGGCTACGCCAGAAGATCGGGCGCCACGCCCTGCATATGCTCACGCTAGACGATATCCTCGTCGAGCAAGGCGAGGAGCGTGTCCTGTCCCCCTCCCATCGACGTGCCTTGAGTGTTCTGACGCTGCCAGCTCCGGGCATCCGGAGAATACGTTACTAGGACGGGAAACCCGGCCCGTACAGGCTAATCGAGTCGCTAAATACTCATTAGGTTGATCATTACAACCTTTTGATTGGCTTACGCACGCGGACGACTCTTATCCTTCTGCAGTGCAGGTTCACGTTGGAGAAGTCTGGGCGTATCGAGAGCGGATAAGCGATCGGTCCTCGCCCTTAGTGCCCGCGGAGATCCTCCAGATCGGGCCTTCGCGTTCCTGGAAGGTGAGAGTCCGTTGGAAGGGTGGCGAGTATGAGGGACTTGACCAGTGGGCAAGCGCACGCCGTTTGTTGGTTCTATGGGAGGAGGCGGATGCCTGGCGTACGGATGAGGACCTCTACGCCAGCGTTCGAGAGGCTTCGATGGACGCCGGATTTATTGAGTACAGGGCGGCGTGGCACGTGGTCCTAGGCGCAGACTCTCTCGTAGGTTTCGAAACCTACGAGCCTAATCATGGGGCCATCATTAGGGTGCCGAACCTTGCCGCTGCCTGTGAAGACCTCGGACTTAACATGCAGGCGCTTCTCGATGAGCCTCTTGCATTCGTCGACCGTCACGGGGAGTATGTCGCCCCGTGGCCGGTTGCTCTACGTTTGGCGAAACATACGGCCGCTCGCCGCCCCGAAGCTGTCCTAGCAGCCATATCGAGAGAGGAGCGGGATCTTCAGAAGAAATCTATTCACGGCGAGAAATTTCGCTGGCGCAAAACTGATCCTGAAATGTTTGTTCCCCCCGAGGTGTACGCCAACCAACTTCTTGAGTGGCAGCCCATCTTTGCTCTGATCCGTGAGTGGTGCGGCGCGGCACCGATTGACTTCGACCGCGTTGCAGCGTTGGAGCAGGAAATCCTGCGATTGCGCGGGGCAATGGAGTACGTTGCCGAAGACCTGCGCCGGCGACATCACAAGTTGGCGGCCAAGCTCGTGAATCTGATGGACGTTAACAGTGAGGAATCTCTCGAGATGAAGGACCGGAAGGAGCGGTGGGCCAAGCTTGAATCCGCCTACGGCTAGGCCTTAGTGGAGGGGCCAAAGTGTTAGCCCAGATATGGGGAGGCCTCTGGTCTTGCGTCAGAGCCGGCCTGATTATCGCTGCGGTGCTGATTGGCGGCTATCTATTCTTTGAGGCCTTGGAGTGGTCGCTGAAATGCATGGTCGATGCATGTCTCGCCGAGTGCAGTGATGCTATCGAAAGCGAATTTGGAGAGTGTCCTTAGTGTGGTTTAGTTGGGCCCTCACTTTAGAGAGTGCCACTCTTGTGGAGGGAGCGCAGGAGATCATGGCCGGCGTGCATCGGCTGGCAGGCAAAACGGCAGTACGTCTCTACGCCTTCATCATTCGTGGCCAGTGCATCAGCAAGCGTCCCTCCAATATCGCTGAGCAGCTCGCCCAGGCACGCTGTATCGAAGGCTAGAGGGTGCATAGGTTGACCATCCGCGAATTTAACCAGCTTGCTCCCAAGCCCTCGACATCGATTCGCTATATAGATCACGTCAGCACGTCGCGGCCATGCTTCCCAACTACCCACCATCACTAAAAACCCTCTCTCTTAGGAAAAAGGAGCGAAGGCGGCCAGCCTATTACGGGAAACTGGCCGCCCCGATTCCTAGTTGCGAGTGGCAAACAACCTCGCGGAGCAGTTGTCACAGATGCCTTCTATGTCTGATTCATCCTCACTGGAGAGCATGTAACCCGTGCAGACCATCCGTCCGCAGAGTGAGCACTGCTCCAGCTCGCCCCAGCAGACTGGCTCTGCTAGGAATCTGCCGGCCTCCTGAGATGGCGCGCAGTGGTGGGCTTCACACAATGTTGGGCGCTCAAGGATCGTAATTAACGCGCTAGACTCTGAGTACATCGAAGACTCCTTTTCGGTGTCACGCCCTAGGCTGTTCCAGCAGCGCTAGGGCATTTACTTGCCGCCAGCGGGACGGCTACCGTTGTACTCAACTAAGGTACACTATTAGTACAATGGCTGTCAAGCGGGAACATTACTATTTGGCGTAACTTTTCTGTACCTGATTTCGTTATACTTAGAGAGATGCACAAGTTGGATGGATCACGATTGCGCGACTTGCGGTTAGCGTACCCATACAGCATGAGGGAGCTGGCCAGGACAGCCGGCCTATCACTCAGCGTAATCGCGGATCTGGAAAAGGATGCGCGGCTTGCGCAAGCGGCTACTGTCAGAAAGCTGGCCAAAGCTCTAGGCGTGAAGCCTCAGGAGTTGATAGCGCCAAGCAGGGTTCGGGCCTAGCTTCAAAGGGGTGTCCCTCCCCGCGCCCTGTCACACCGCGCCGTGGTTTACCGCCGTATAGAACGCAGGCGCAGGCAGGCGGGCACCAGGGGCGTTGCGCGGGGGTCTGTGGCGTTGGGCGAGGGACATAGGAAGGTAGATATAGAGGTTAAGGTCTATTGTTATTGGTAGTACGGGTGCGTTTGTTATGGTGAGGTTGATTGTTATGGGTAGCACCCCCCAATTTGTGGCTGAAAATTTTTAGGACCTAGAGATTGCGACATCGCGGTCTCCCCGGCCACTTCCCTAAGTCCGACTCCCGAGTAACGACAGAGGCAGCCCGCCAAAAGTCTGTCAAGCCCCTAATCGGGCGCGAATTTGTCCCAAATCCCCGAAGACTTCCTAGATTCAAAACTACCGCTTCACGCGGAAATGGGCTCTGGGTAGCGCGGTACAGCCGATCGTGCCGTGATCAGGGTGATTTGTGAGGAGGGGTTACGATTTGATCATGAAATCTTCAACGTCAAGCAAGGGGCTGGAATACCTGTGGGAGGACTACCTCACCGCGGAGATCAATCAGGCTCTTCGAGAGACTTGGTTGGAATTACTGGAAGATTCGGTCAGTGCGAAGGAGTCTCTGGTCTTGCTTGCAAGGAAGCTCTTCCTAGAGCGCGGGCTGCCCGAGGTGATGCTCGATCCGGCATGGGTTGGTGGCGAGGCGGCGTGGCAGCACCCAAAGCGTCGAGGGCGCCCTCGGAAGAATGCCTCGACCTAACTAGCGCGTCCTGACTCTGAGCCCATCTCGTTGGCCCTTCATTCGATTTCGACTACGGGATTTGAGCCTATTCAGGCCCACCTCGTAGGAGGTCTTCGGCGGGAGTCGGCGCCGCAGTGCGGCCGGCCGACGAAGAGGCCAACTACCGCTGCCACAGCGAGTACTGCACCAGCGCAAACTGGAGATATTCCTGACACTGTCAGACCTCCGATCACTTCCCTCTTGGTAGACGCCGGTATGAGCAAAGGGCGCCTGCACAGGCGAGAACCGTCCTCGATGGGGCCTCCGCTCATCATCTTGAGCGGTTAGCACTCGAGGCCCTCACTACTACCGAGCCGTGACTCGTCTTGGACGGTGGTAGTCTGCGACAAATGGCAGAGTCGGAAGCGAAGCGCCAGCAGGACGCCTTCAATCGCCTGAAGGCGGCGGCCGACACCCTTGGTCACTCAATCGGAGAGTATGTCGACTCGCTTGGACCTGACCGTCGCTCGCATCCTCGGTCACGAGCGGCCCTAGACTCGAGAACCCTTGCTTTCCGGGATGCAGTCGAGACCATCTCGTCTCAGGCCAGCCTGCTCGTGGAGGCAGCCGGCGACTATCTGTACGCTGTCGTTAGGCTCCTCACAGAACCTGCACTTACTGTTGCTCCCTACGGCGCCGCCCGAGGTGTCCTCGAGGCTAGTGTTCAGGTCCTGTGGCTGCTCGAGTCCGATATCGAACCAGACGAGCGCTTAGGACGGAGCCTGTCCTTGCGGCTGGCCGGGATTCGCGACCAGGCCACCTTGCTCCGTTCCGGTGGGGACAGTGAGGGGGTTTTGACCTTGGCAGCGAGGGCGCGTGAGCTGGCAAATATCGCACGCTCGAGAGGCATCGCGGTCAAGCTGAAGAAGAACGGCTCGATTGATACGATTGGTCCTCCCGTTCCGTCAACTGTGAATCTTGCATCGAAGCTTCCAGAAGGACAGATCTACTGGCGTCTACTCTCCTCGGTCACCCACAGCCAATTGACGTTGGTCATGACATCCAGCTTCCGCAGGGCTGGTAGCAATCTCCTGGAGAAGCACATCAGTGCCGATGCAGCCGCTGTCCTCATGACTCGATCGGCTCGCTGGTTCTCTCGGGCTGCGTGGGCCTACCTCGACTATTCCGGATGGATCAACACGGAGCTCGTAGGAATCCTCGAGGCGGCATTCGACGACATGCTCCTAGGTGAAAAGGAGCGGTTTTGGCGGGAGCAGGCTTCCGTAGACGGGTACATACCTGATCGTTGACCGCCGGTCGACGTGCGCGAGCCGTGGTGGCCCAGCTTGAGGACATCTGTCGAGATCCCTACCGAGCAGGATCATCTCGTTCTCGGAGCTGGTCTCTGCGTCTCCCGCGAAGAGGAACGACGACTCGCCACAGTCCATTCGCACGACAAGCGAGTTGTCGTTGATGTTGCTCCCGACATTCACCGGGGCGCGCACGCTCTCACGGTACGCCCGCGATCAATGAGGCGTTTTGCACTTTGTGCTAGCGCGTCAGACCCCCTAGTGTTTGCTGCGACAGTTCCTTCCGCGCCGGTTGGGCGCGTCGGCGTGAACGGCTGGCCGCTCAAACTAGCGCCACGGCTTAGCTAGACTTGCGGTATTCGTCCAGGCGCGCCCTGAATTCAGCGGCCTTCGCCCGCCTCCCACGCGCGCAGCGATTCGAGCGCGTCGGGATCATGCCCGAAACATTCCTCAAGATCGCGATAGGCCGCGTCTGCTTTGCCCTGTGCCTCTTCTAGACGTGCTTTGGCGTACTCGCTATCGGCCTTCGCTTGCTCTAGCGCTACGTATAATTCTGCCGACTCCGGCGAGTCGAATTCGTACATGGTGAAGAGCCGTGAATCGTCAAGCGGGATGATCAACCTGTCCGGCTCCGAGTTGCTGCTTACAGGTTCGCTCACCACTGGTGCCGACGTATTGGCCGGATTACCCGCCTCATGCTCCGCAACGGCATAACACTGATCACATAGATAGATTCGCCGTCCGGTAACGTCCTCTATCTCAATGGAGCCTAGGCGTGGCGATGGCCCGCCCCAAAGCCGATGCGTGGCACCCGTCAACATGCAGATCGTGCATGGCCTACTCCGAGTAACACGGCGCATTTTGACGGGATTGTGATCGCCCCAGAGATCGGACCAATCGATTACTGAGAAGCATAGCGCGCACAGTGGTGCACGGCGGAAGACATCCACCCGGAATTCGAACCGCGCCCGCGACTGGCACATGTAACACTTGCTCGCCATCGTCCTAAGTATCGGCAGCGATCTACAAGCTCGCCAGTTGTGTCACTATTCCAGACTCATAGCCCACTACAGCCGTAGTGTCGCTTGCGTTAGACTCCAGGACGTGGACATTGACGGGATCAGCGCGCAAGTAATCGCTACCCTGATCGCAGCCGCGCTAGTCGGAATCGGCGCGGCTATCTGGCGCTTCGAACCCCTCCGCCGTCTCCGGCTCCGATCTCCCCTCTATATCAAGAGCGCCCTACGGGAGCCCGGACGCGCGCCCGCCGTCCAGGCACCGGAGCCCGCGCCGATCCAGGCCGCGCCCGAACCGCAACGCAATGAGGCCGCCATCCGTCAGCGCATTAAGGAAAAGCTCCGCTCCTACCGTGACGACTTGCGACACGATGGCCTCTACATGCTGGACGAAGAAGAGCGCCGCGGCCTCTATCAGGAGATCGCCGACTACATAGAGGACAACCTAGGCAAGGACGAACGCATCACGTTCTGGAATGACGCCATCGCGGACGGCATCACGCCGGACGAAGCCCGCGCCATACGGGTTGGCGATCTTCTAGCCCGCATTGACGACGTGCCGATCAGGCCGTACGCAAACCCATGAACCGGCGCGACGCCGCCGAACAATAGGCCGTGCGCGACTATATGGCGTGGCAAGCTGGCGACGAAGAGATCACGCGCCTGGAGAAACTGACATCGCGGCGAATCGGAGCTAACCGCTTCGACGTGTGGGACGTGTGGACGAATCAAGCCCGATGGTGGGTAATTATGCCGTTCACCAACCTCTATCTACAGGCCGATTTCCAAAGCCTGGAAATCGCGCTCACCTACCACGTTGGAATAACGCAGGTCCTGGGCCAACGCTACCGGCCTGGAATGACGACGAAGGAACGCAATCGTGGGCCAGCCGCGTGGCGCAAGTGGGATCAGGCCTCCGAAGCGCTGGAGTCTGCCGAAGAGGCGGAGGAATTCCAGGCCGTCGCGATGCGCCTACGGGAAGGGCTCCTAACGTTCCTACGTGGCATCGTCGATGATGCCTACGTCCCAACCGGCGCGGCGCGCCCGAAGGCGGGATCGTTCATTGAATGGACGGCGCTAATCTGCGATGTGGTCGCATCCGGACAGGCGCGGGCAGAGCTTCGCGGCTACCTGAAGAACGCGGCCCGCACGACGTGGCAGTTAGTCAATTGGCTGACGCACGCACAAAACGCGACGCGCGGGCAAGCCTTCACGGCGTTGACGGCGTGCGACCATCTGGCGGGCGCGTTCCTTGCGGCCATCGTCGAATATGAGAACGGGCCGCCGCTCCGTTGTCCGGCGTGTGGCTCCTACCAACTCAAGACCTTCTACCCATCGGACAGGCCGGAGATCACGTTGTGCGCCGCGTGCGATGCGGAGGTCTGAGCCTGTAATGTTTCGTGCCGCGCCTTACTCACGCTTGCCCTCGCCCCGCTAAGTAGGCCAACAACAGGGCCGCCTCAATTACGCTGATCCGCGCGTCGCGGCCTCCCGCCTTCTCCTCAAAGCGCCACACGCCCCGCGCTAGGGCATCCAGGGCCGTATGCATATCCGTTGTGCTGACGGGCAGGTTTCCAGCTACGGGCATGACGAAGCGGCGCACTTGCTCAACATCCAAGCCCTGCTCTTTCGACCGTTCCATGATCTTCAGCAAGCCAACTAGAAAAGGCGTTCATGTGCTCTGCGACTTCCGGCGCGAGAGTTTGGCGATCCCATGCCTCCCACGCTTCACGGGCGATTTCGTCCCACTCTGATTCATCGGGCATGCGTGCTCCTCCGTCGCGAGTCTACTCGAAATCTCTTCGCCCTCGAGCCTTTGGTCCGCCTATAATCGGCCATGCCTCCGCTAAAGACGAATGCCCTGTACTACGGCGATAATCTGCACGTCCTGCGGGATCACATTCCAGACGAATCGATTGACCTGATCTATCTCGATCCGCCGTTCAACTCGAACCGCTCCTACAACGTGCTCTTCAAGGAAACCTCCTCGGCCTCCAGCCAGGCTCAGATAGAGGCATTTGAGGACACCTGGCATTGGGGCAACATCGCGCAAGAGACCTTCGAAGAGATCGCCTTGCACGGCGGAGACGACACCGCACGCCTACTAAAGGCGATGGTCGATGGGCTCGGCCACAACGACGTGACGGCCTACCTCACCATGATGGCCGTGCGATTGGTTGAGCTTCGGCGGGTGTTGAAATCCACCGGATGCCTCTACCTTCACTGCGATCCGACGGCTGGCCCCTATCTTCGCGTCGTCATGGACTCGATCTTTGGCCCGCGCAACTTCGTCAATGAAGTGGTGTGGAAACGATCAAGCGCACACAGTGATAGCGCCCAAGGGTCGAAGCACTACGGCAGACTCCATGACACGCTTCTTGTCTATGCAAAATCGCAGGCGTACACGTGGAACGAAGTATATGAAGGGCACTCTCCCGAGTACGTTGCAACTCATTACCCTTATGTGGAAGAGGGGACGGGCCGCCGCTACGGCCTCGATAACATCACGGGGCCAGGGGGCGCAGCGAAGGGCAATCCATCCTATGAGGTAATGGGCGTTACTAGGTACTGGCGTTACAGCCGCGAGCGAATGGAACAACTGATTCAGCAAGGCCGGATTGTTCAGCCTCGGCCAGGTGCCGTTCCGAGGTTCAAACGCTACCTTGACGAGACAAAGGGAGTACCCCTACAGGACGTATGGAGTGATCTTTCTCCTCTTAACTCCCAAGCCAAAGAGCGCCTTGGTTACCCGACGCAGAAGCCGCTTTCACTCCTGGAGCGGATCATTCAAGTCTCCTCCAACCCTGGCGACGTTGTTCTCGATCCCTTCTGCGGATGTGGTACGGCCATCCATGCGGCTCACAAGCTGGATCGGCGATGGCTAGGGATCGACGTCACCCACCTCGCGATAGGGCTTGTCCGCCGGCGCATGGAAGATGCGTTCGCAGGCCTCAAGATTGAGGTTGTTGGGGAGCCGGTCGATCAGTCCGGCGCTCAGGAATTGGCGCGCAACGATCCCTTCCAATTCCAGTGGTGGGCAATCGACAAGATCGACGCTCAGCCTGTGGGCGACAAACGGAAGGGCATGGACAGAGGCATAGACGGGATCATCCCGTTCATCGAAGGCCGGACAAACCGAAAGCGTGTGATCGTCTCGGTCAAAGGCGGCGGCATAAGCTCCAGGGATATCCGTGACCTCAAAGGCGTCCTGGAGCGAGAGGACGAACCTATCGGCGTGCTGGTAACGTTGCGGCCCCCAACGCGCGAGATGACGCTAGAGGCCGTGTCAGCGGGCCACTATGAAAGCCCATTTTGGAATCGCAAGTATCCGCGCCTCCAGATACTCACCGTGGCTGACATCCTGAACGGAAAGAAGGTTGAGATGCCCACGCGGGACCTGATCTTCGCCAAGCCGGAGCGCGAGCGAGAGCAGGAAGGCGAGCAGGGAACCCTCCCTCGCATGACCGGACAGAACAGCAGCTAACCCGCCAGTCTCGGAATCCCACGCTTTTGCGAAATCCGCCGCGATCCTCACTCGCCCTGCTTCTCTGACGGCAGGGGGCCACGCTCGATTCGATGCTCGCGATTCCTTGGGCATGACGGCAGACGGCCATCAGGGAACCAAAGATCGCAATCGTGGCAGTAAGTGCCAAATCGCGGCTTGCTAGGGATTGGGCTCTTTGCTTCCATAATTCGCATCCTCCCATCTAGTGTCGGCTCCCCTCCTGCTGTGCCGTCACCCCGGGTAACGAATCGATCTCTCATAGCTGAGGCGTTTGCGTATAATACCCGATGAGATGGAGGCTGTTACGTGAAAAGTCGTCTCATGCTGGTTGGCCTACTCCTCCTGGCCGCCTACGTCAGCCTACTCGCGTCGCAAAGTATTAGGCCCGTCTCGGCCCACACCGTCCAGACCACGCTCCGCGCCCAGCACAGCGGGAAGTGCCTTACGGCCTACGGGTTCAGCAACGGCGGTCTGGCGTTCCAGTGGGCCTGTGGAGTGGGCAATAACGTCTCGATCGAGGACGCCGGGGGCGGCTACCACTACATCCGGTTTCTGCACAGTAATAAGTGCCTGACCGTCAGCGGGAATGCGTCGTGGGACGGTGCAGCACTCGATCAATGGGACTGTCTAGGCCAGCCGAACCAGAAGTGGAGTGGTCAATTTACCGGCGGCGGGTTTGAGGTTCACGCGAGCCAGCTCAACCCTGGTAAGTGCATTACAGTGGCCGGTGAAGCTTGGTGGGACGGCGCCGCGGTGAATCAGTGGCAATGCGTCGGTCGAAGCAACCAGGCGTGGACGCCGGCTCCCTGCCACCTTTCATACCAGGGTGGGACTGACACACAGACGGGCGGATGCATACGAGATGGCGTTGGTGACTACGACTGTGCGCCGCCGAATGGGGACGGCCCCAACTACGTCAGGGGTCCAGTGAGGGTCGTCGGGCCGGACGTGTTCCGATTAGACGGTGACGGCAACGGTGTTGGTTGCCAATAAGACTTTTCGCCCGATCGGCTCAGTGATCGCAGTACGCCACGGAAGCTGACCCTTTCGCTTGCCACTAGAAATTCACCCATGCGGAGATCCACAGCGACAGTGTTGGCTGTGAAAGCGGTTAGGAGTGAAGAATTTGGACTTGCACTACTCGAATGAGAAACTCTATCTGGCACTTCGTGGCATGGCGATCAGCCCTGATTCACTTCGACAGCGCATCGCCAACGTCATGATTGCTCACCTCCATCCCCTCGTCGATCATGAGTCTCTGCCAGAGGCGTTGAATGCCCAACTTCAGGCTTACGCTGCTGAATGGACACAGCAGCCTGAGAGCGCGAGAGGCCAAATTCAAACATGGGTAGACGGTCTATCCGATGCTGAAGCCGATCAGGTCGCCCGCTGGATCGTTGAAGCTCATTATGAAGTCCAGCGCCTTCTACGTGACGGGTAAGGTCGAATCGGGCTTCACCCTTCGAATCCCTCCTCGGGAATGAAGAGGAGACCCGCCGTCAGAGGTCTGGCGAATCCTGGCTGAGCACGGCTTGGATTCTGGTCTCGCCTCGGTGTCAGCGATGGCCTATTTGACGACCCGACGTAGCGTAAGTAATTCATCTTTTCAGGTGAGATGGATGATTTAGAGTACACGAGGCTGTCAACCTGCTAAGCTCGCGTGCGATGGGTGAGACGCGAAGTGGTGGGCCTCAGACCTACGCGGGACAACCGACTCTCGCGGATCTTGATGCCCTGCAGGCCGCTGGAACCGAAGCTCGTCGTCGTTTCCAGGACTGGACCAGCGCTGGCGCAATCGCCTCGATCGCTCTCTCGTTTGACCTCGTGGGAGCTGACGGTATCAATCGCGAGGTCTTAGCCGTCGGTCTGGGGATGCTGGTAACGTCGGTGCTGATTGCGGCGCTTGATCGTGCCGCAGAGCTTGAACTCCTCCTTGGAGGCCTAAAGTACGCGCGGCGAGTTGTCCTCGATGGCGAAGATCTGCCGCCGCGCCGGCGGCTCATCCTTGTGCGCCAAATCCGCTATTGGACGTTCTATGGGCACATACTGCTGTTGCTCCTTGGACTCACGATTGTCGTCATTGCCGCGTTTACCCAGGTAACTCCACGATGAACGAGCCAGTCGACGAAGCGGTCATTCGTTACCTTCGCCAGGAGCTGGCGGATGCGATTCCGTCGCGGCGTCGAAGTGCGCTTGAAAAGGTAATCGCGGCTGCGATTGGCGGCATCCCCTGGGTTGGTCAAGTGGCAGCGATTGGCATAGCTATGAAGGGAGAGGAGGCGGCGCAACATCGCGACGCACTACTAGGGGTCTGGATTGAGACACAGGCCGAGCGCTACAAGTGGCTTCAGGCCGAGCTCTCGGAAGACATCGCCCGAATAGACAAGATGCACCAGGCGACCGACGAGCGGCTGGAAAGCGAAGAATACCTGCAACTGGTGCGAAGAACCTTTCGCGTGTGGGATCGCGCTGACTCAGATACCAAGCGCCGCTATGCTGGGAATGTTGCAGTAAATGCTGCAGGCACCAGAGTTGTGGACGACGATGTCGTCCGTCTATTCATCGACCTCCTGGATCAGCTGCACGAACTTCATCTACGCGTAATCCATGAGCTTTTCGATGAGCCAAGAATCACTCGTCGAAAGCTTTGGGATCGCATCTACGGAACGAGTCCGCCGAAAGAGAATTCAGCGGAGGCGGATCTGTGGCGTGTTCTCATTAGAGAGTTGAGCTTCGGAGGCCTGGCTAGGCAGCACAAGGAGACAACCGCCGCCGGCGACTTCATCGACAACCGGTCCTCACCGAGACCGCGAAGACCGCCGACGGCGGGACCGAGAGTGGTGGGCTCATCGTTCGAAGATGTCGAGCAGTACGAGCTAACCAATCTAGGGAGACAGTTCGTTCATTACGTGATGACTGACGTTGTTGGGCAGATAGGTCCGGGCCGAACCGTTTGACCCCCTATTTTGACACCTTATGGCAGCGGCTTGATAGGCGGAGTCTCGCCCACGCCTGTATGCCGCGGCGTTGTCTTCGATTTGCTCGAGGTCATCCTCAATTGCTTTGCGGAGGTCTCGCTCGGACGCGGCGGCATTGTAGAGCCGATCAGACTAGGTGATTGCGATGAAGGCCAGGTAGCCCAGGCTGGCGAGCAGCAGCAACGCGAGGGAAAAGCAGCCGAAGGCATTCGCTCCCGCCTGCATCGTAAGTAGCGAGCGCGGAAACCTCACACGGCCGTCATCAATTGCTCGTCCTAAGTCCTCGCTCTCGGCGAATGCGAGCGTCGAGTATGGCCAGAGGATGGAGGCGAGTGTCTTACGAGCCGCATCCTCCTGATCTGCAGGGCCGACGGCAATCAACACGTTGAAGGCGTAACTGAGAATGGCAAAAGGCACACCGACCAGCAGGAGCACCGGCCGGAACCATGGCACCCTGAGCCAAACCCAACTGGTGCCATACAGTGGAACGAAGATTGCGAGCCAGACAACACTCAAGAACAAGAGGGAGACCAGCCCCAAGAGGGGGAACCCGATCGCGATGCCGGATACGAACTGAGTGAACGGGGTCGCCAGCCCGATCGGAATGGCGACTAGCGTTAGCAGGGCTTGCAGGATCAGCTGCGCCAGCCTGCTGGAGGCGTCTGGGGCAAGGGAACGGTCGATTCTCGCTGGATTTTCCCCAGCAAGAAGGGCAACGATCACAACGAAGGCTAGCACGGCGGTCAGTGCTACACCGATGCTCAGGGCATTCACGCTGGGATCGCTGGCCACAGCTATAAGGCCTACCGCCAGCAGGGCCATTACGACGGCTCCGACGCCGATGGCAACGAGCTGAAGTCCACTGGGTTGTTGCCTCGGTTCCCGCTGACGGCTGATTGCCGGAGAATCGGACGCCGGCGGCGAAGCAGGAGTCTTTTCAAGAAGAACGGGTGCCCGATGGTCACTTGGTGGGACGGCCGCCGGCGGACTCTCAGCGGATGCCCAAGGCGTCTCTGCCGCTCCCGAGTCTGGAAGGCCGTTCCGCGCTCTGTTCGCTGCGGCAACGTAAGCGAGCGCGTCTGCGTTGTCCGGCGCGAGGGCCAGGACGGCCTCCGCGAGGGAACGTACCTCGGCCCATGCACCGGCAGCGACGGCTCTGTCAGCATCATCGAGCAATGCCTCAATAAGGCGTTGGATGCGGTCACTGGTCATGATTGCCGCAATCTTGTCGTCGCCGAAACTAGCGTGTCAAACCCAAACGCAAGATGTGCCTGCCAGGAGGCCACACATGGGGCCTCCTGGCCGTCGCTCACAGCCGCCCCTTTTGGGGTATCTGACGGCCTATTTGACGACCTGACGTGGCGACTTCACACCAGCGGCAAACACCATATCTGCGAGTGGCAGTCGCGGCCTACCCTTGGTCTGCTCGGGCTGAGGAACGTTCTGGCAAAGCTCGCTGAGCAAGGCCGTGAAGCGCGTCTTTTTCCTCAGTCTGAGCGGCGTTGTAGGCGTGCCAATCCTGGCGATATGTGACACGCGCGTAACCTTCACACTCTCGGTCTCCGTGATGGAACCATCGAGATGCGTCTCGCGTTCGATGAAATGCTGGACAGCGAAGTAGTGCTTGCATAGAACGCCGCGAGTCGTGTGGTCAGGGCAAGTGCACGTCTCGCCAATGACGATGTACTTGTCGTTTGCATCCCGCTGCGATGGAACGATCCAGCCAATTGGGCGTCCTGCGAATGCGTCGAGTGGTAGCGAGTTCTATGCCGCGCTGCTTGCGGCCATCCTGATAGTCAGCCTGTACAATTGCTGTGGACATGGAGCAATCCCTCCGTGTTCATCGCGGCCTCAGTGTTCGAGCACTGGGGTCGCACCATTTTGCCTTTGACCGGCTACACCCCGGCAGCCGACTACACTTGCATTATACACTGAGCTTGTCATAGGATACAACTAGCCTTAGCTCAAGGAGGGTGCCGTGACAGGTACAGATATTCTGGCGGTAGACCGGCTAGGCAAGGCTTTTAGGCCCAACCGTCCAATTGATTTGCCTCAGCTCCTCTCTGGTCGGCTGGATGTAATCTTTCGGCTCCAAGACATCATCAACACTCAGGGCCAACACGCGATCCTCTACGGAGATCGTGGCGTTGGAAAGACATCGATTGCCCGCGTTCTGGCGATCATGGCCCAGGAGCCGGCTGAACCCACAGGCAAGAGGGCGATCCTCGTGTCCTGTGATTCCCAGGACGACTTTGCTTCCCTTTGGAAGAAGATATTCCAAGAGGTTCTCTTGGCCGAACGGCAGCTTGGCTTCGGTACCTCTGAAGCTGCCTCGATTGTTGGACGTTGGAGCCCAGGCGTCCCCTTAACCTCGCCGAATGATGTCAGGTTGCTAATCGGCGGGCTTCTTCACCACATGATCATCGTTGTCGATGAGTTCGACCGCCTTCCAAGAGACAGTGATGCCCGGCGACTCATAGCCGACACCATCAAACTCTTCTCAGACACGAATACTCGCTGCACTCTAGTAATCGTGGGTGTGGCTGACTCGATTGGGGAACTAATCGCTGAGCATCAGTCCATCTCAAGGAACATCGCGCAGGTTCCTGTGGACGTGATGAGCCTCCCGGAACTCGCTCAGATTATCGAGAAAGGCTTTCAGTCGGCGGGGCTAGAGTACGAAACGGACATTGCTTTTCGCGCAGCCCACCTCTCTCAAGGCTATCCGCACTACACCCACTTGCTCGGCTTGTGGGCAGGACGTAAGGCAATAGGACAAGGCAGCAATCGCGTTACAAGACAAGACTTAGATGATGCCATCCCTGCTGCCATCGAAAATACAGCGGGTGGCATCCAGCTTGAATACGATGTAGCTACAGACTCTAACCAGCCAGATAACCTCTTCAAGCCCGTCCTACTCGCGTGCGCTTTGGCTGACAAGGACGCAAGGGGCAGGTTTGGGGTGGCGTCTCTTCGCGGTCCGCTTCAGAAAATTCTCAACCGCGCTGTGGTGAGGCCCGTGGCTTATCAAAGCCACTTGGCACGGTTCTGTGAGGCTTCGCACGGGCCGGTGCTCAGGCGTTCTGGAACCCGAAAGAACTATCGCTGGCAGTTCGTAAATCCGCAGTTGATCCCGTTCGTTCGGCTTCAAGGACTCAAGAGTGGTCTCATACAGGAGTAGCTTCGTTTACGACGACTATCAGGGCCGCTAAGGAAAAGGAGATCAGATTGACTACTACGCCAGCACCAGCCCCGCCAGCCATCACCTTTGTTTCCTTCTCGGCGGAGATTAATCCCAGTACCACGGAATCGCTGATTGCGGTGATGGCCAAATGCGCCAACGATGGAGTGGCGGAGGTCTATCTGATGATCTCAACTCCTGGCGGAAGTGTTATGAACGGCATGAACCTATACAACGTCCTGAAAGCGATGCCGTTTAAGCTAACGACCCACAACGCCGGAAACGTCGATTCCATCGGCAACCCCATTTTCCTTGCAGGTGACGTACGCTACGCATGCGCATACGCCACCTTCATGTTCCACGGTGTTGGTTTCGAGGCTCAGCCGGGGCTACGTCTTGAGGAGAAGTTACTTAAGGAGCGGCTTGGAGGACTCCTGAGCGATCAGAAGAGAATAGGTGCCATCGTCGCAGAGCGCTCGAAGCTTCCCCAGAAGGAAGTCGAAGGACTCTTCCTTGAGGCTCAGACCAAAGACGCCGACTGGGCTCTCTCGAAAGGGATCATTCACGAGATCCGCGATATTGATATTCCGCCCGGCAGTCCCATAATCTCCCTGGTATTCCAGCGCCAGGCCCGATAGCTGCTCGTTTTCCTGACTCATAAGTTCTCCTAACGGCGAGGCGGGCACTCCTGTGCCCTACGTATACTATCGCCAGCCATGTCGCATGTAGCAAGGCTTTTGTGCAGTTCTCCCACTTTTTGTGCAGGCGGGCCTTTCTGTGCAAAGCCGGGTTACCCAATCCGCAAGGACATAGCCCACAACGTTTAAGTTCGAGTCCACGCCCCGCACAATCTCGAGCGCCTCTTCGTTCCGAGCTTCGAGTGCCCAGCACTTCACGTTTAGACCGTACTTAACCTCGTCCGGCGAAACCACGAGCGTTCGACGGCGCCCAGAATCTACTCTGAGTCTGTAGTTGTAGTCTCGATCAGCTAGGACGCGGGCTCCGTTGGTCATCATCATGGCGCCCTTGAGTTCGCTGGGTGGGACTTCTGGGAGGGCGTGCGCGAAGGTCACCTTCCGGCCAGAGACACTCGTGATATGCGTGCGAGAGGCACCTGAGGAGTGGTAAGACACCCTGAAACGTTCAAAACCGCTTCCGTCTGCTGCGACTTCCCTGGTGGCGCAATATATGTCCGGGCCTCGGACATCGATGTGCCCAATGAAGGCGTACGTGTTCTCAAAAGCGATTACTGCCCGCAATTCGGCTTGCTGATTCTTGAGGGAAGGCATGGGTCAGGAGTGAAACAGCCGGTCCATGGCCGATGCCGCCTGCTCCTGGGCGCCCTCCCGTATCATCCGCTTCACACTACGTAATCTGTCCGCACAGGCAACCCGGTGGCGGTGCTGGAAAACGTGACCGAGTCGCGCGACATCGCGGTGCAGCCGGGGGCGGTGTGGGAGCTGCCGGAGCGGGCGCGCGCGTACCTGCTGGACCTGCTGCAGGGCGGCGGCGTCAACCTGCACATCGACTACGTGAACCTGATCTACCGCACGCTGCACGACCTAGGCGAGGCGCCGCGCACCGCGTTTGGGCAGGGAGCCGCGGGGCTGTCCGGGGTGGCGCTGAACATCGAGTTGGACCCGTTGCTGAAGAAGGTGCAGCGCAAGCGGCTGCTGCGCGAGGTGGCGTACAAGCGGCGTAACGAGATGATCCTGCGCTTGCTGGAGCAGTACACGGGCGTTGTGTATGCGCCGTACCGCTCGCGGGCCGTGTGGAGCGAGCTGCTGCCGATCGACCGCAGCCGGCTGGTGGCGGAAGAGACGCGGCTGGTGGCGGCGGGGATTCATTCGCGTCGCCGGGCGGCGGACGAGCTGGGTGTGGCGGACCCGGACTCAGAGTTCGAGCGCTGGCAGGAGGAGGCCACAAGCATGGCGGCGCAGGCTGGGGTGAGCGCGGACGGGAGGTAGGGGCAGACCAGTGGTCTGTAGGGGCGCACGGCCGTGCTCCCCTACGACTTACTTCTGAGATGGGGGCTCC